>DATATO010000315.1:0-3113 GCA_036268755.1 Mycobacteriales bacterium
GACGCGTCGCTTATCACCACCGGCCGCTATACCGCGGCCCCCCAGGCATGGTGGAAGTTGCTCACGGATCAGGGTGTATCGGCCTGGGTGTCGACCGCCGTGGTTGTGGTCATTGCCTTGTTCGCGGTCGTCCTACTCGCCACGCTGTTGCGAATGGCGGTTAGCAGTACGGACACTCCGTCCCCAGATCACCTGGGTGGAGATGAGCCTGAGCGGTCGCCGCGCGAGGTCGTGCGTTACAGATAGTGCCGTCGGGAGTCGTTCGTGGGAGGTCGCCTTATTTCCCGATGCAGAAGTCGCGAAAGATTCGATCCAACACCGCTTCGTCCACGTTGCGACCGGTTATCTCGGCCAAAGACTCAAGAGCGGAACGGAGGTCGATACAGGTAATCTCTGCCGGCCCGGCGGCGCGCAGTCCCGCTTCGGCCGTGACCAGCGCGGCGATCGCCGCTTCCAGGGCCTGCCGCTGACGCGCGTTATCGATCAGGGTGTCCTCGACGTTGAGCGTTTCGCCGGCCAGGGCCAGGTCGGCCAGCGCGTCCTCCAATTCATTGAGGCCGAGTCCGCCGGCGGCGGCGCATTCGACGACGCGCCGGAATTGGAAGGGCCGGGGTTGGTCCATGTCGGGTGCTTGGCGTGCACACGCAGCCTCCTCCGCTATCGGACGATTGTTCCGGGCTGCACCGTACCCGACAGCGCTGACCGATTGGGGCATCGATGCCGGCGCTTCCTCGTCGAGCAGCGCCAAGAACCGGTCGGCAGGGAGCCGACTCGACAGATCACACTTGTTGAGCACGAGAAGCACGGGAATGTCGGAGGTGCGGCGCGTTGCCGCTATCGCAGCGGCTCGGTCTTCTGCGTCAGGCGCCGCGCCGATGTCCATGACCAAGGCAATGATCCCGGCATGGCGGAGCGCTTCGGTGCTGCGCTCGATGCCAAGACGCTCGATCGGATCATCGGTGGGGGCAAGGCCCGCCGTGTCGACGAGGAACATGGGAAGACCGTGAATATCCACCGCCTCCTCCAGGGTGTCTCGGGTGGTGCCGGGAACTGGGGTAACGATTGCCCGGTCCCGGCGCAGTAGCGCGTTCAGCAGGCTGGACTTTCCCACGTTGGGCTTGCCGGCCAGGACGACGCGCACCCCGTCCCGGAGCAGGGCTCCATGCCCGGCCCGCCGCAAGACGCCTTCCAGATCGATGCGGCTCCGCGCCACGGCGTCGGCCAATTCCGGGCCGGCCAGTTCGGGGAGATCCTCCTCCGTGAAGTCGATCGTGGCTTCCAGATAGGCCAAAGTACCGGTTAAGGTGTCTTGCAGAGGGGCCAGACGGTGGGCCAACGCACCCTGCACCCCTCGCGCCGCGACCTGGGCCGCCGTGGCGGTGCGCGCCCCTACCAGCCCCATCACGGCTTCGACCTGAGCCAGATCGAGCCGCCCGTTCAAGAACGCACGAAGGGTGAATTCTCCCCGGCCGGCGAGGCGGGCGCCCAAGCCTAGGCAGCACGACGTCACCTCGCGCAGCACCACGGGGCTGCCGTGGCAATGAAACTCCACGACATCCTCACCGGTATAGGAATGCGGCGCGGGCATCAGACAGCAGAGGCAGTCGTCAAGGATTATCCCTGACACGGGATCCTGAAGCTCACCGTGGATCAGCCGACGCCCGCCCAACTTCGTCCCGGCTCGGGCCGGTGTGAAGATGCGGTTCGCCATCGACCGAGCGAGCCCGCCGCTGAGCCGAACGATACCGACGCCGCCCTGGCCGGGCGGCGTGGCGATCGCCACAATGGTGTCGTCAGTCTCGAGCATACTCCCTGAGCCGGGCTTCCGCCTGTTCTCGGCTGGGGATGCCTTCGGTACCTCGATGCTCGACATGGAACGAGGCAACGACGGCCGCGAAGCGGGCGGCCTCCACCGCGTCCTTGGATTCGTGATAGCGAACCAGAAACGCCGCCGAGAACACATCTCCTGCCCCGTTTGCATCGACCTCGACCACCGGGAAGGCCGGCACGTGGGTAGCGCTGTCACCCTCGAACACCGTCGCCCCATGGCTGCCGTCGGTGAGCACCACGATCTTGTGCTTGCTCCGGTACAAGTCAATGACGCCGCGCTGATCGCCGATATCCTCAAGACTGAGGAAACTGATGTGGACCGGCGGAGCCCATGCCAACATCTGACTTGGTTCAACCGGCTGCACGTGGCCGGTGGCGGCGTCCCAGCGCCGCAACCATCCCTGCACCGAGGCGCCGAGCAGTGAATGGGGGAACGCGGCCATAAGCTCGTGATCCACCTCTTGAACCAGGGGTCCGAAATGGACTACGGGGATCTCGCGCCATGTAGGCGGTATATCCGCGGCATGCAGATTTGCCGCGACGCCGGTGACATACTGTTCGCGCACCCCGTTTACATATTCATGGCGGAAGGTGCACCAGACCGGTGAGGGAATGTTGTGTACGGCAATGTCGGTCGGCAGGTTGAGGCCGGGCGCCCCTTCCGGCATGCTGGTGAGCACGTGAACCTTCGCGCCGAGACTGCGCGCGGTGAGCGCCGCGAACAGAGCCGTACCGCCGAATTCCGCACCGTTCGGCGTATGGTCGACTGTAATGTGGCCAACCACCAAATAATCTGAAGAAGGGCTGCTCACCGTTCGGCCGGCCGCAGTCCAATGACAACCGAGCGATTGGGTTCCTCACCCTTGCTGTGAGTCACCACGTAGGGGCTGTTCTGCAGCGTCAGGTGAATGATCCGGCGCTCCGCCGCGGGCATCGGCTCCATGACCAGTTCTTGATGGGTTTGGCGCACCCGCGCCGCCTGACGGTTGGCCAGGGTACGCAGTGTATCCTCGCGGCGAAGCCTATAGTGCTCGACGTCGATCACTACCTTGCACCAGCGGTGAACCCGCTTGCCGACGATGGAGTTGACCAAATATTGGAAGGCGCCCAGGGTGTCTCCGTGACGGCCGATCAGTAGGCCCAGATCCTCGCCCATCACATCAATCACCACGGGGTTCCCGGCGCTACGTACCGTGGCCTGAGCGTCCAATCCGACGCGGAGGATCAGTTCGCGCACTACCTCCACGGCAGCCTCGGCAACCAAGGCGGGATCGGCCCGCACG
>DATATO010000316.1:0-3973 GCA_036268755.1 Mycobacteriales bacterium
GGATACGTCCGTCTGCCATCATGTGAAGGAAGCGCTTCCACATGATCTCCTGAGCAGGCGACGTTCCGTTGACGGCTGGACTGACTGCGAGACGTCCGAAGGCACTGTCACCGCCGCTTACGTCCTCAGTCTCGGTGCCTCGACTTACTGTGTTCGCGATCTGGTCGGTCTCGACATCGTCCCGTCTGCTCGACCGATGACCGATCAGCTCAACGGCCAGGAGTTGATCAAGGTTTTGAGATACTACTTCAGGCGTCTGTTACTCTCGAAAAGACGTAACAGACGCCCGGGAGCCCTCATGGCAGTAGATGAAGGTGGACTCGTTGATATCCCCCCTGATGGGCCGTGGAAACGTTTCAAGAAGTCCCGCGAGATGCTCATCCTTATCGCCGCAGCCGCTGGTGGAGTCGTCGAAGGCCGAAGGACGCTAGCGAAAATTCGCCAAGTGTCGGAAGGTCGGAAGATTAAGGAAGACGACATCGAGCTGCCACTCACCGTCGCCTACAGCGGGGTCGGCCTTCCGGCCGCTGTGGCAAGTATGACCTACCTCGGTTCCCGATCTACTACAACGACGACAATTCGGCTAAAAGGTTTAGCCGACAGATCCACTGGGGCTTCGCAGTCTTTAACAGGGAAAAAGGCTTCCCAATTCAGGATCCGACAGACCCTCCGTGGGACGACACCTCTCAACGCAGACGAATCGCGGACGCAGTTACAGGCCCCTTGCTCACGGCCGGCACCGCGGGTGCGGCGTTTACTGCGGCCCACCGCGCCACTAAGGCCAAAGTTCTCGAACACGGTTTGAGAAGGGACGCCCGCAGTGCCCCGAGGTAACACCTAAGTTCCGCACCGGCACCTGCTCAGGACACCGCCGTCTCCCTTATCAGGGCATCATCAAGGTCCTACCTGTCGTGTTGATAACTACTGCCGGCGACAAAACCGCCGGAGTCTTTAGCTCTGTGTGGGAGTTGCCAGTGCGTGGGTGCAGCCCCGCCGTACCCACTCGTCCATTGCACGGGTACCGCGCGACCCAATCTCCTCGATATCTTGACTCACCGGGCATCACCGCCCGGCCGGCGAGAGCCCCGCGCCACCTCAACCGTGGCGTTGGCGGCCAGGTTGTTGATGATGCGGCGAGTGGAACGGCAAACGGGGTTGGGGTTTCAACAAGCTAGTGAAGAAGGAACGGTGGGGTGCCGATTTTGATGGCTCTATTCAACAAACACTTACACGCGGGAGAGAAGTAGAGAAAGTGGAACATCGGTGACCCTTGCGTTGGAGGATTTGCCGCCCTGCCCCGGGCATTTTCGGGTAATCGTGCAGTACCAAAATTATGGCTCGTCGGGACCCTTTGTTGGACCTAAGGGAATTATCGCCGCATATCAGTAATTCACCATCTGAGCGTTCCGCTGAACAACTCTCTCAAAGCGCTATGCTGAAGAAATCATCTTGTTAGCCTGATGGGGGAGGATGTTGCGGTGGGCGGCTATGTGGCGTCGGATGTGTTGCGGGAGCTGGTCCTGACTCTGAACTCTCAAAAGCATTCCAGGATAGGGCCGCCCGAATTTCGGATTATATCCGCTACACCAGTTCAGGATCGGTGGCCGATCGTTGTCCAGGCCGCTGCCACGAGCCCCGACTGGCAGAAGCCGCGCACCTTCGAGATGTCTTTTGATATAGGCGATTTCGACCCCGAAGACTCCGGTATTGTCCCGGCGCCAGAAGCGGCCGAAGGACTAGCAACAGACTTTCTTACTGAAATCGAAGAACTGCTTCTGACTGGCCAGTCTGGAATATATGAAATAGCACCCTGAAATTGGATATGGGGACGTTTGGCCGACAGCTCGCAGTGGGAGTTAGACCGATCCGGGGCAAGGAACTATTTCGTGAAGGAGTTAAGCGCTTTATCTGTCATTTTAAGCAGTAGTCGAGCAGAGCCCGTTGAAAGTGACCTGCCGGGGCACCAAAAGAAAGGCAACAGCTCCACGATCTGATTGCCTAGAAACAGCTACGGCCAGCGAGTTACACATGTAACTCCGTATGGGCCGACATCTTTGTACGCCCCTTCCAGCGGCGCTCGTGAATGAGAGCGGCCGAGTTCACGTGCTGACGATCGGTGGGCGATGCCTGCTACGACAGATCTGGCTGGCCTCATGTCTGGCATATCTGTAGGCTTTGACACTACGGAGGTGACATTCATGCCTACTCGGGTCGTTGCGCGAGTGCCCCCTGAGCTGTTGCTGCGCGGCCGGGTACTTCGGCCCGTTGACGCCGAGCACATTTACAGCAATCCTCGGGCCGAGTTCGCCCGGCTGGAACAAGCAGGAGCTCTCCATCGGCTCGCACCCGGGCTCTTCGCCGCTGTCCCGGACGATCGCGTAGGCAAGGAGTGGCGGCCACCGCTAGAGGCCGCTGCGCTCGGCATTGCGTGCACGGGCGGCCACACGGCCAACAGCGCTCTGATGGGCATCAGCGCGGCCCGCATCCACGGCGCCATCCCACGCGCCCTCAATGTCGCGGTCGTCGCCGTGGGGCGCCACCGAAACACGCTGCAACTCGCCGACCGCAAAGCCACAGTGCTCTTCGTTCGCCGCGATATCTCGCACCTCGACGTCCAACGTCACCGGACCGAACTCGGCCAAGGCTGGATCACCACTATCGAGCAGACTCTGCTCGATCTCGTCGTCCGCCCCGACCTCGGCGGCGCCCTGGATGCCGCCCAAGAAGCCGTGGCGGCCTTGATCCCGCGTGTAAACATAACGTTGCTCAGCGACCTCGCCGTCCGACAGCGCCGGCGCCGAGTGCTCAACGACGCACTTAACGCCCATGGGGCGGTTTGACGTGCTCGACCCGACCGAATTGCGGGACGTTGCGGCAGCTTTCGGTGTCTATGAGGACCAGGTTCTGCGGGACCACCTGATCTCCCACCTGCTC
The DNA here is from genome assembly GCA_036268755.1 of Mycobacteriales bacterium. GTDB lineage: Bacteria > Actinomycetota > Actinomycetes > Mycobacteriales > QHCE01 > DATATO01. The sequence goes on from DATATO010000316.1 coordinate 2,935, forward strand.
GCCGCGATCAGCGCGGAAGCCGCACGTGACGTCGTGTTCTTCGGCGGCACGGCGCTAGCCCGAAGTGTCGTTCCCGACGGCCGGCTCTCAGAGGACATCGACCTGCTCGCCATCGGCAGGCGCTCCGAGATTGCCGCGCGGCTCACGGCAACACTCCCCCGGGCGCTGCGACGAGAGTTCCCCTCCCTCAGCTGGGATCCAGCATTAACAGAGGTACGAGAGCCCGCACCAGCCATTCTCCGCAGCGCGGACGGCCTCGTGGTCCGTGTCCAGCTGCTCAGCGCCACCGGATATCCACCGTGGCCCACCGAAGAGGTCGATCTGGTCCAGCGCTACTTGGACGTCCCACCCGCCCGGTTCGTCGTTCCAACAGCCCCCGGATTCGCCGCGGCGAAAGCGGTCGCCTGGTACGACCGGCGCGCCTCTCGCGATCTCTGGGACTTGTGGGCCCTCGCCGAGCGCGGCCACGTCGATCGTGAGGCGGCGCATCTCTACGCTCGTCTCGGCCCGACCAACCGCACACCCAATCCGGAGGACTACGCGACGCCACCGGACCAGGCTCAGTGGGACCGAGACCTTGGCGCCCAAATCCGGTTGACAGTCACCGCCGCGGAGGCCGCGGAAGTGGTCGCTGAGGCTTGGTGCCGGGCGATCGACTAACCCACTGAGTCAAGTACTCCGCATAGCCGTTCTAGCTGGTCAGGGCGGTTCGAATAAGTGCCCGGGGGCACCAAACTAACGTATTCGAACTTGGGCCGGACAGCACGGCTACGGCCAGTGGCGCTAGTTGCACCCAGCCTGGCACACGAACCATCCCTGCGTAAGAGGGTCAGGCGGCTGCCGGGACCCCTCCCACCAATCAGATCATCGAGCCCCTCTGCTCCCATGCCCGCGATATCGTCAAGCCAGCCCGCTCTACCACTACGCTGCCGCCCACGGGCCACCACCTGATTCTCTGACTTCGCCACAGCAGTTGAGGATCACGCGGTGGCCGCCCTATGTTCGAGACCGACACGCCGCAAAATCACGATCTACGGCT
>DATATO010000317.1:0-2566 GCA_036268755.1 Mycobacteriales bacterium
ATGAGCGGCCCGGTAACCGAGTGCGAGGAGGCCGCGGGAGTCGGCTATGCTAGTCGCGCACCACCGGGGTGTGGCGCAGCTTGGTAGCGTGCTTCGTTCGGGACGAAGAGGCCGTGGGTTCGAATCCCGCCACCCCGACACCGCAAAACCGCAGGTCAAGACCCCTCCACCGAGGGGTCTTCCTCACTTTCTGGACCCGTCGGTCGAGATGTACTGCGACGATCGTGGAGCCCCTTCGCTTGACGGGTACGTGATCGGCGGACCCGACCGCGCCGTGCGGCAAGTTCGTCATGCGGCCAATCAGCACGAGCGTGTGCAAGGTTTCCACACATTTTGCGAGGGCGCCGTGCTCGTCGAGCTGCGTCGGCGCGTGCTCGGGCTGTTCTCCGGCTATATATCCGACTACGCCGATCGTGCCCGCCCTGCGTGCGGTTTTGGCTCAGACCTGGCCGGGCTGGGAAATTCGCTGGGCACACGGTGGCCTCAGCGAAATACGCCGCTATCTTAGTGACGTCGGGATCGATGACATCGAAGAATCGCCCGTGGCATTAGCGCGAGACGAGTCGCTGGTCTCGTTCCAACCGATGGACCTTGCCGGAATCGAGCAGGACTCGGACTTCTTTTTGGTAACGGTCGCCGAGATCGGCACACCCGTTCAGGCATACGCCACCTGGACCGAAGAGGCGGCTGCGTTGTGGCTGGGCGAGTCGCTACTGAGCCAGCTGCCAGAGTCCGCCAAGGTCGCCGAGCGTGATACAGCCGCCGGGTGCTGGTGTGCATTTCGACCAGGTGAATCGCACCGCCGTGGTCTGGACCACGACGACAATCGACGAATTAGGCCATCATTTCCCGCGATTGTGGCCGAACTGGCAATTCGAATTCTGCGACGATCGCTATGAAACGCAGGTCGACCGCTGCGATGACCGCCTCTTCGTGCTGGAGCCGGATGTGCTGCCCGCTCTGGATATCCTCCGGGAGCGGATCACGCCGGACGGTTGCTACGACGTGCTCAGGTATCACGGCATCGAACTGAGCCCAAGCGACCGAACCGAAACTGTCGCCGCGGTGGCCCGAACCGGCGACAGACTCATCGGCACACCGCATTGGCAGGGCCTCTCGCATATCTCGCGACCACGTTGACACCGCCCGGTAAAAGGCTGGCCGTCAATTGCCTGCCTACGGGGCGCAGAGCCGGCGAATTCTGCCGCGTCGACCAGATTCTGGTAACGAGAAATCGCAAGAACGCCTCCGCCCGCTGCACGCCGTCGAATTCAAGGTCACAGCGATCAGTCTCGTCCCTGCCAGGTGGTCACGCAGGCCTCGTTGCCTTCGACGTCGGCGAGCACCCAGAAAGCCGGCGCCTGGCCCGCCGATACCATCACGCCACCGGCGGCCAACGCGGCAGCGATCCGGCGACTGGCCTCATCGTGTGGCACCGAGACATCGAAATGGATCCGGTTGCGCTGCGGACGCGGCACATCCATCTGCTGGAACCAGACCGCCGGACCCTGGCCGCTCGGATCGACAAGCGGATCGGTCGGGCCAGACCGGTCGCCATCGTCGGCGTAGCCCATCACTGCCTTCCAGAACGGCCGGATGGCGGTGATCTCCATGGCGTCAATCGCCAGCTCCACCAGTTGTACGGACCGCGATGCCGGCGCGCCAACGCCTGAATCAGTCCGCAGACCCAGCTCCTCGAGCGCGGTCGAAATCTGGCCAGCCAGCTCCGTCTCGCGCCCGGTGACCGAATCTGTGGCCGGATCTCGGAGGGTGATCAGCACTCGGTCCATGCGCAGATCGATCCGGACATCCGCCTCGGCATCCACCAGAGCGGCCACCCGATCGGCGACCGTCGCAGACTGGGCCAGCGAGTCCACCCGGACCTCGGTGGTCACCGTGCCCAAGACGAAGCGCCAACCCATACTGGTCACCGCGTCGGATGCCTGTTGCCGGCTCAATTGCCGGCTACCGGCAGGTCCCGTACTCACGCTCGGCATCCTCGCAGATCAGGCTGGCCCGTGGGCCCACGGGCCCACCGTTGCGCACGCGATCGAGCCGGGCGCTGTGATCGCCGATCACCAACCCCAGGAGAACGTCCGCGTGCTCCACGACCCGGCCGGACATCCGTTCTGCCGCTACGTCGACGAATAAGATCAATCGGGCCCAATGACCGGCATCCCCTCCAGCAGCCAAAATCGCTGCAATCGAGATCCGACCGTCAGCTCAGCGGTCGCGAGTTTGCGTGCCTGCCTGGCCAATTCGTCGTCCAACTCCGGCCCATCTGACCTTCGTGGATAGTCGTCATCAGGTCGGCGCGGTACGACATGAAACTCTAGGTGCGCACGGAGTCGTCAATTCGACGTTCCGCAATCAGCGGCGAGATAGTCAAGGCGCTCAATCCTGGCCGGCAGATCGCGTACCAATTCGTCGAGACTCTCCGTTGCCCGGCCGTCATTCATCCATCGGGCCGCCGGGATCCGTTCGAGCGACACCAATATCCGCTCGAAAAGAACCTGCAAATCGTGCCGTGCGACGCTGAGAAAGAGATCCCGGCCGACCCAGGTGA
>DATATO010000318.1:0-6537 GCA_036268755.1 Mycobacteriales bacterium
AGGCTCGCAGCCTGATTGGATTAGTTGAAGACCTCGGGACCGGGCCGGTTGTGATGGCGGGTTACGACATAGGCAGTCGGATCGCTCAGGCGGTGGCGCGGACGCGACCTGACCTGGTCCGCGCTCTGATCTTAGCGCCGCCGTTACCAGGCATCGGAAAGCGGATCTTAACCCCCAACGCTCAGCACGAGTTCTGGTATCAGAGCTTCCATCAATTGGCCTTGTGTGAACAGCTGATCGCCGATGAAATATCAGCCCGCACGTACCTCGCACACTTCTGGAACCACTGGTCCGGCCCAGGGTTTGTACTCGACGGCTCGCACCTCGACCGGCTTGCTTACAGCTACTCTGCGCCGGGCGCGTTCCGAGCCTCGATCGCCTGGTACCGGGCCGGCGCCGGGTCAATCGCAACGTCTGCGGACGAGAGCCCACCACCAGCCGAAGAGCGCATTCAGCCGTCCACGACGGTCTTGTGGCCTTCGCACGACCCATTGTTCCCGCGGGCCTGGTCGGACCGCCTCGACCAGTACTTCTGTGACTTCGTCATCCGACCTGTTAGCGGAGCCGGGCATTTCGCTCCTCTGGAATACCCGCAGCTGGTCGCCGACGCAATAGCCGACACTTCATAAGGCACGTCGGTTTCTTCACCCGCGGCATTACCTATGTCACTTCGGAACCCATTCCGGTGCTCCGACGGTGGCGCCTCCACCTTCCCCCCGCGAGCCGACCACCGAAGCCGATCGGTACACCGCGGCCGGGAATCGTTCCCGGGTGACTCCGGGTGCCAGCTCGGTGCGGCGCTCAACATGATCTTCGCCGGGTGCGATGCGTCCCACCGAGGGCCGATACGTGGCATCCCGCCGTATCGGCACCAACACCGTGCGATCGTCGACCAGACGCCGCTGCCGGCGCCGCAGCCGCTGGCGGACAAAGGCACTCACACTTTCGGCACCGCGCCGCCTGAGTCCTAATGAACCCGTCAGCAGCACCGCCGCGCCGATCACCAGCACAGCAGCCGCCGGAAGACCGCCCAAGTTCACCAATTGCGGGAAGAAACGCTGCCCCGCCGAGGGCGAGGGCGGCAGCGACGGTGTAGCGATAGGCCACTGAGATACGTCGGAAACGTCAGCGTCCAATGCCGCGGCGGGCTGCACCATCCCGAAACCGTAGTCGGCGTCACGGCCAGGCTGGCCGAAATCCTTGGCCGTTGTGACCAGCCGGTTGACCACATTCTTGACGTCCAACGCGGGGTAGCGGGCCCGGACTAGGGCGGCCGCCCCGGAGACGATGGCGCTGGCTCCGCTGGTGCCGTCGGAAAGCACATATCCGCTTCGGCTCACCGCCGTCGGGGCCGGCGAGATAAGCTGCACCGCCGGCGCCGACAGCACAACCTGATTGCCGTGCCCGGAGCCTGACCATGCATGTAACTGCCGGTCCAGCCCGGCAACGGCCACCACACCCGGCGCCTTCGCCGGCCATGCCACCCCATTACCGCTCTGGCTTGAGTTGCCCGCCGCCGCCACGATCACGACGTTGTGATCCAGCGCGTATTTGATCGCCGACAGTTCCTCGTTCACCGAGACGTCATTGCCCGGCCGACCGATCGAAATGTTGATGACACCGGCGCCGTGATCGACCGCCCACCGGATTCCGTCGGCGATCTCGTTGACTGTAGGTCGCACCCCGGTGGAGATCGGCATGATCGTGGCCTTGGGCGCTATTCCCAACACGTGGTCCGGGCCGCCGCCCCGACCGGCAATAAGTCCGGCCATGCTGGTGCCGTGCCCCTCCCGGGCGTCCTCGTCCCGCCGACCGTCGGGTGCGGCATCGGCGCCGAACCCCTTCCCCGCCTCAACTTGGCCCGCCAGATCGGGATGGGTGGCATCCACGCCGGAGTCGATCACGGCCACCACAACACCCTGCCCGCGCGAAACACTTTGTGCCTGCGCGATCTTCAGCGCGGCCATGTGCCAGGCGTACTCCCTGACGGTTTCCTCCGCCATGGCGGGGCCGGGAACGACCGCCACGAGACCAAGGGCGGCAAACAGCACGAGGAGAAGACACAGCAGACGGCCGCCGGCACCAAACCGTCGGCGGGAAGACCGCGTCGTTGTGGCCACTATCTCTCCGAAATGGGATCATCTATACCGCATATGCTGCCGTAACCTGAGGATGGTTGTAACAAGAACGTCAAGCTAAGCGGTACCCGATCAGCCATGAGAACATGGCCATAGAGACATTTAGTCATTGAGTTAACAACGCATCTCTCGGAGCGAGATACCTGAGCAGACAGACGGCGCAGGCGAATGACGATACCTGCTGTCGAACCGACGACGCCGTCCGCTCAGTATCCACCCCCCGAAGCGTAGAAGAGCCGGGAGGACAGGCCATGGTCGAGGCGTACATACTTATCCAGGTGACAAACGGAACATCCCATAGGGTCGCCAGCCAGCTGGCCGAACTGGCCGAGGTCATCACCGCGCACCCCATCATGGGGCCCTACGACGTCATCACGTTCGTACGAGTGGAGGATGCCGACGCTATGGGGCACCTCATCACCGATCACATGCACACCATCGCCGGTGTTTCGCGCACGCTGACCTGCACGGTGGTTCCCAGCACGGCAGATCGATGAGGTTTCGCCGCCTACTCGAGTTCGCTCAGCTTCACCCAGGCGCCTCGGCCGCGGTCCTCGCGCTGCCGCTGGCGGTGCTGGCCGGCATCGCGGTACTCGCATTCGGCCCACGGGGTTTCGATCATCAGGCGTCACAGGATTACGGGCCGGTGACCGTCGCACCGGTGACCCGCTCCGTTCAAGATCAGCAACGCTGCCGGGCGCTCATCGCGGCTCTGCCGGACAACCTCCTGGGCCATGGCCGTCCGGTGACAGCCAAGACCGACCGGGAACGACAGGACCCGGCCGCGGAATACGCGGCGGCGTGGTCCGATCCAGCGATTGTGCTGCGCTGCGGCGTTGGCAGACCCGCCTCACTAACACCTAGCGCGCAGCTCATCGGGGTGCAAGGGGTCGACTGGGTCGCAGCTACCACTAATTCGGGAACGACCTGGACCACCGTGTCACTACCGATGTATGTGGAATTGACGGTGCCGAAAAAATATCGGTCTGACACTGCGACGCAGCTGCTCAACCCGCTGGCGGCCCCGCTCCTGGCGGCTTCCTCACCCAAGCCCGCGCCGTGACGGCGCGAGGCTCGGACCGGTCTCCCTAGTCGGCCTTGAGTAACGAACGCCGGCCGGAAACCGGCATCCGATTGGACGCCTTAGTGCAGGCCGGTGCCGCGGCGCGCGGCCGTAGCGACGAGCCGGCTGACCAGCTCCCGATAGGGCAGGCCGGTCGCCGCCCACACCCGCGGAAACACCGAGGTGGGAGTGAAGCCGGGCATGGTGTTGATCTCGTTGACGTAGACCCGGTCCTCGGAGTCCAGGAAAAAATCGACCCGCGCCAGGCTCGAGCCATCTACCGCAAGAAAGGCCTGACGGGCATACTCGCGAACCTGGGCGGTGACCTCGTCGCTGAGCTTGGCCGGCACGTCAAATTCACAGGCGTCATCGAGATACTTGGCCTCGAAGTCGTACCACTCGTGGCCGCGCACTACCCGCACCTGGGCGAGAACGCTGACGTCGGGAAGGCCCCCGGGTGTCTCCGATTCCAGCACACCGCACTCGACCTCGCGACCGATAATGGCGGCCTCGACCAGGACCTTGGGATCGATCTCCCGGGCCGCGGCCATAGCCTCGTCCAGCTGATCCCAGCTGCTCACCTTGCTCACGCCGAAGCTGGAACCCGCACGGGCCGGCTTAACGAACACCGGCAGTCCCAACCGCTCTTGTTCGGCCGCGCTCAGCCGCTGACCGGCGCGGAGCACCACGTAGTCGCCGATGGGCAGGCCCGCCGCGACCAGGAGCTTTTTGGTGAACTCCTTGTCCATACACACCGCGGATGTGAGCACGCCCGGCCCCACATATGGAACTCCGGCCATCTCGAGCATGCCCTGAATGGTCCCGTCCTCACCGAAGGGGCCGTGCAGCACCGGGAACACCACGTCAACACCGCTGAGCTGCGCGGCGCCCTGACCCGGCTCCAGACTGACCAGCCCGCCGGCCGTGGGGTCGCCGGGCAGCGCGACGGCCGTACCGTCCTTCACCGCCGGCAACGCGCGGTCGCGGATCTCCAGCTCGGCGCGATCCCCGGAGGGGAGCACCCAACGGCCCTCCTGGGTAATCCCGACGGGCGTCACGTCGAACAGTTTGGGATCGAGGGCGGCCAGCACGCTGCCGGCGCTCACGCAGGAGACGGCGTGTTCACTGCTGCGACCGCCGAAGACCACGGCCACCCGAAGCTTGCCGCCGGCCGCGGATCGGTCGCGATTCTCACCGGAGGATGTGTTGTCACCAGGGACTATCGGTCGTTGTACCACGGCGCCGACCCTACCTGCTGAAGCGAAAAGCCGCGCACCCACCGGGACAGAAAGCCCAGCTCAGGGGGTCGCGACGTGGTTCTGATTACGCTAGCGGCAGCCCATAAGCACCCAAACGCCGCCTTAAATGCCTATAGATGGACAAAAACGCTAGGGGTGTGACCTCTGCTACTCAGGGGCGCTCAGCGCAGGGCGAATATCGAGCCGAACTCGGCGTGCGGCTGGCGCGCCATCAACTCCGCGAATGCCTGCCGGGGCGTCGCGTTCTCGTGACAAATCCTCACGATCTGCTCGGTGATCGGCACCTCGACACCGAGGCCGTGTGCCATGTCCCGCAGCGCGAGCGAGGAGGTAACGCCCTCTACGACCTGCGGGTTCTTCGCCTGCGCCTCGTTCATCGAGTTGCCGCGACCCAGTCGCTCTCCGAAGGTACGGTTCCTCGACAGCGGCGAAATGCAGGTGGCAACGAGGTCACCCAGACCGGCGAGCCCGGCAAACGTCATAGGATCGGCGCCCAACGCCTGCCCCAGACTCGAGGCCTCCGCCAAGCCGCGGGCCAACACTGACGCAATCGCGTTATCGCCAAGCTCCATGCCGGCGACGATGCCGCACGCAAGCGCCACCACGTTCTTCATGGCACCGGCCAGCTCACAACCGATCACGTCGTGGTTGGTGTAGGGACGAAGGTAGGGCGTCAAACACGCCCGTTGCACCTGCTCTGCCCGAGTTTGATCGCTACAGGCCACGACCGTCGCGCTGGGCTTTCCGCGTGCGATTTCCTCGGCAAGGTTGGGCCCGCTCACCACCGCCACCCGGTCCGGCGAGATACCCGATACCTGGCTCACGACCTCACTCATTCGCAGTCCACTGCCCAATTCGATGCCCTTGGCCAGGCTGACGACGGTGGCATCGGCACCGATCAGGGGCGCCCATTGCGTCATGTTGCTGCGCAGGGTCTGCGAGGGGACGGCCAGCACTACGATGTCGCGACCATGCGCCAACGCCACGGCGGGATCGACGGTGGCACGCAGGCTCTCGGGCAGCGCGATCTTGGGAAGGTAACCCGGATTGCGGTGCTCGGTGGCGACGGCGTGCGCCACGGCCGGCCGGCGGGCCAATAGCATGACGTCGCAACCGGCGTCGACGAGGACCTTGGCGAACGTCGTGCCCCACGAACCGGCGCCCAAGACGCACACCCGTAACTGTGGCACCACCGCGCCTCCCCTACCCATTCCTCATGCGACCTTTGCGCCCGGCGAGTACAGCTGCCCCTCCGGGATAGGGAGGCCTCGAATAACCGCAAGGTTCTCACGCAGCTGAAGCATGATCGTCGAGGTGATGGACCGCAGCACCTCGACGCTCTGCGGCTTGCCCGAAAATTCCGATAAATCCACAGCCGGACCGGCGACGACACTGATCTTGGTCCGCGGTCTTAACCCAATCTTTCCAGTGATCGGATCATGGAAGCGCTGGGCTCCCCATTGCACGATAGGGATCACAGGCGCACCGGTCTGCATTGCCAGTCGCGCCGCGCCGGTCTTGCCGACCATCGGCCACAGCTCCGGATCCTTGGTGCAGGTGCCCTCCGGGTAAACGATCACCGTCTCTCCCGCCTCAATGGCCTCCACCGCCGACTTCAGGGCGAGCATCGCGTCCGAGCTGCCGCGCCGCACCGGAATTTGGCCGATTCCGTGGAGGGCCCGGCCCAAAATCGGCACCCGAAACAACGAGTCCTTGGCCAGAAATCGAGGATGGCGACCATTGGCGTAAAGGTAGTGCCCCACCAGGATCGGGTCGGCCACGCTGATGTGGTTCGCCACAAAGATGGCCGGACCCGTGAGGGGAATGTGCTCCCTCCCGCGCCAGTCGCGTTTCATCATCAGCCATATGGCGGGCTGCACGCTGGCGATCGCGATATGCAGCAAAGCTCGAAACATAGGGCTTTCCACGGAGCCTCCCAGCATGCCGGCGTCGATCGGCCTAGTCTCTCACGGCAGCGGTTTCCACCTTCGGGGCTCCGATCACAGCACCTCGCCCGCCGTCGACATGAGCACCTGTCCGGCCGGAGTGGACGGTCTGCCGCGTCGTCAAAAACTGG
>DATATO010000319.1:0-6370 GCA_036268755.1 Mycobacteriales bacterium
CTTCAAGCATCTGCAGCCCAACGTTCACCACAAACGGTGCGTGAAACTCGTATACCGTGTCATACAACCGCGATAACTCTCCGCGATACTCCGTAGCAGCGGGATACTCCACTTCGAGCACGGTAAGCGAGTTGTCGCGGCGCATAGAGACATCGAGGCTAACCACGGCGAAATACTTCGGATCGCATACCCTCAGCGACCGCCAGCCGCTCAGCGAGCCAGCCGAGCACCAGGTTCGGATCTACCTCATGGAATAACCCAAGAGACAACTCGGCGTTTGATGGGACCAGCCGACTTCCGGTAAAGGCAACCCTGAGGTAGCCGCGCTCTTCGTCGGCGAACGAAAGATCGGTAAATAGGCCAGCCAATGCTGTCAATTCTCGAGCATCCGCCGGCCTTTCTTGATGGGCGCGCCAAGCCATAATATTGGCGGTCACCAGGTCGGCACCGGGGGAGGGATGTTGGGCCAGCAACCGATCGATCGGCCCATCCGTATCGATTCGAAGCTCGGTACGATCGGCGATCAAACCGCTCTTGAACGAGGGATACGCAACCTCAAGCACTCGTTTAACGGCCGGAGCGTCTAACGCCAGATTGTCATCCGGCGGAATCGGACTTCCCGGCGGAACGCCACCTAACTGTGACACTCGGAATCTGTAGGAGTTGTCGCCGATCGCGTCCAGCACCGTCGCCAGGTTGGCCATGGTCGAGAGCCCCAGCCAACGCACCTGTCCGAAATTAGAAACCAATACCTTCACGACCCCGGGGACCGGATATCTGGGCGGCACCGCCACCTTCTCCGGCACTTCATTGCTCATCACGAACGGCAACTGCTGCCTCCCGCGGACGACTCCTACCGTCACCTCCACGTCGCGCCGACCCATCACATCCAGGAACCACCGGGCGAGCCGTCCCCGCCGACCCTCCGGATCGTCCGCGGTGATCACCAACTTCAGCTGTGGATACGTCGCCGCGACCAACAACGCGAGCGCGTCACCCGGGTAGCTGCCCAGCGCCGTGTCCAGGATCAGCGGCATTGTGTCCGAGGGCTGATAGATGCCAGGACCCAGCGCGCGCTGCTTCGCCTTGTCCTTGGTGTCTCCAGTGATATAGCGGTCAGGCGCGGTTCTGGACTCCCATGCGTTGAGCTGCTGCTCCCACGGCGTCTCGAAATCTTCCTCATCGCTGGTCCAGCCCACTGGTTCTCCCCGCCGTAAATCCGTTGATTCCCGACACCCTACGGGAAAAATGCCCCAAATTGAGGTCCGCGCGCGGGCGTGGATTGCCGACTCCGGTGTCCTTTCGACGAACTCGATGGCGACTATCGGCTATGCCTTCTCCAGATACTCGGCCTGCTCGTCGTCGACGACACTCTCGGCGAGGCCGGCCAGGCCGGGGTGGTCGGCGAGAGTGGGATCGCGCGCGACAATGCTCATCGCCTCGCCGCGCGCGGTGACGATGAGCTCGCCGTCGCGCAGCAGCGACAGCAACCGCAGGCTGCGGCGGCGGCCCGACTGCGCGTCGCCCAAAACGTCGCCCTCGCTGCGCTGCTCCATATCCAGCTCGGCGAGTTCGAACCCGTTGCTGGTGGCGGCCACCGCGTCCAGCCGCTGCCGGGCGGGCGACCCGGGCTCGTCCGTGGTCAGCAGCAGACAGAGGCCTCCGGCACTCCCCCGGCCGACCCGACCCCGCAGCTGGTGCAGCTGCGACACCCCGAAGCGGCCGGCGGCCACGATCACCATCACCGTGGCATTGGGCACGTCCACGCCCACCTCGACGATGGTGGTGGCCACCAACACGTCGAGCCGGCCGGTACCGAACTCCGACATCACGGCGTCCTTCTCGTCCGGACCCAGCCGGCCGTGCAGCACGCCGATGCGCAGGTTTGCCAGCGGTCCGTCACGCAGCGCGGCTGCCAGCTGCAGGGCCGACGACGGTGATCCAGGCTTTTGATCAGGCTCCGCCTGGTCGGACTCCGTCTCGGCACCCTTCGCGTCGGGCTCGTCGCCGATCCGCGGACAGACCACGTACGCCTGATGCCCTGCGGAGACCTCCTCGATCACGCGCTGCCATGCCCGCTCAAGCCACGCCGGCTTCTCCGCCACCGGCACCACGCTGGTCGTGATCGGTGCGCGCTTGGCCGGCAGCTGGGTCAACGCGGAGGTATCCAGGTCGCCGAAGACGGTCATGGCGATGGTGCGGGGTATGGGGGTGGCGGTCATGACCAGCACATGCGGATGTCCCGAGTCGGCCTTGCGGCGTAGGGTGTCGCGCTGCCCGACCCCGAAGCGGTGCTGCTCGTCGATCACGACCAGGCCGAGGCCGGCGATCTCGACCGACTCCTGCAGCAGCGCGTGGGTGCCGATGACGATGCCGGCGCCGCCGTCGGCGATCGGGGTCGCGATCGCGTCGTTCGCAGCCCGCTTGGCGGCCGCGGACAGCGACCCGGTCAGCAGCGCCATCGAGGTGGCGTTCGGATCGGAGTCCAGCTCGCCGGCCCGACCCAACGGGCCGAGCAGCTGCCGGACAGTTCTGGCGTGCTGTGCGGCCAGCACCTCGGTCGGCGCCAGCAGTGCCGCCTTGCCGCCCGCGTCGACCACCTGCAGCATCGCCCGCAGTGCGACCAGCGTCTTGCCGGAGCCGACCTCACCGTGCAGCAGCCGATGCATGGGTCGGGACCCGGACAGCTCCGCCGTGATCTCCTCGCCGACCTCACGCTGGCCGGCGGTGAGTGTGAACGGGCATCCCTCGTCGAACCGGGCCAGCAGCCGGTCCGGCACGGCAGGCCGCGGCACGGCGGTGAAATTGTCCGTCTCCGCACGCCGTCGTCCGAGCACCAGCTGCACCGCAAGCGCCTCGTCGAAGGCCAGCCGCCGTCGAGCCGCGGCCTTATCGGCCTCGCTGGTCGGGCGATGAATACTATGCAACGCCTGGGCGTATGCCATCAGGCCCAGCCGCTGTACCACCTCGCCGGGCACCGGATCGGCCGGCGGCGCCAGCATGTCCAGCGTCACCCGGACCGCCCGCGAAATCACCCAGCTGGGCAGGTCTTTCGTTGCCGGATACACTGCCACGAACTCGCCCGCGAACTCATCCACAGCCTCGCTCGCGGCCGCGTCGTCGTCGAACAGCCGAAAGTCGGGATGCTGCAGCTGCCGAGTACCGCGGAACACCCCCACCTTGCCGGCGAACATTCCCCAACGCCCGACGACTAGTTCCCGCTCGCGCCATGCCTGATTGAAGAAGGTCAGCACCACGCTCGACCGACTGTCGCCGACCACGGCCTCGATGATGGAGCCCCGCCGGTTGCGCATCGGGCGCTTGCTGACCTTCTGCACCTGGGCGGTGATCGTGACATGTTCATCGGGCTGCAGGGCGGCGATGTCGGAGTGTTCGCCCCGCCGGGCGTGACGGCGGGGGTAGTGCGCCAGCAGGTCACCGACGGTGTGCAGTCCCAGCTCGCTGTCGAGCAGCTTCGCTGTCTTGTCTCCCACGACGGCGCGCAGCCTAGTGCCAAGCTCCGGCACGGTCGCCACCTTTCCCTTCCACGGCCCACGGGGTCGGTGCGCCGACGCCCGCCGCCTGGAGGTAATCTTTTAGAGAGTTCGCCAGGCGGGCTATTGTAATCACCTACATAGAGCGGCCGGGAAAGTTCACAGGCATCTTGTGATGCCCGAGCCACTTACACAATCTTTAGCGCAATAGGAGATCAGTCGTGGCTAGCGTATGCGAGCTGTGCGGTAAGAAGCCGGGCGTCGGCATGGCGGTATCTCACTCCCACCGGCGCACCAAGCGGACCTGGAAGCCCAACATCCAGACGGTGCGTGCCGCCGTCACCGGCCGGCGCAGCCGCAAGGTTGATGTCTGCACCAGCTGCCTGAAGGCCGGCAAGGCCGACGCCCTCAGGGTTGGCTAAGCGGCGCAGCCGTTACTCCCGTCGGCTTCAGGCGAGCGATCGGACCGCCTGAAGCCGTTGTTTGCATCGGTCCGTTTGTGGGCGCGTGGTCGCACCGGATGAGAGCAGCCATTTCAGAAGGGCGTGATTTCTCCGGAATAGGTAGCCCGATCTACCTACACTGACAGCTATGGCACAGACGGTGGATTCGTCCCTGATATGGGGATGTTGGCCCGGTGGTGGAACCTACCGAAAGTTTAGCCTGGATCCAAGGGAACCGCTGCCTGACCAGTTGGCATCGTTACGGTCCGGCTGGAATATCGAAGCATTGGGCCGCGAGTTTGCGGCGGCACATGCGATACCCTCGTACCGTCGCGAGCCCAGTACCGCCGTGGGTACGGCGCAGGATGTCGCGGCCAGGTCCATAGCCGTCTGCGCGAGCTCGATACCCGAGGGCCCGTTGGAACGCCGACTCCCCTACATCGTGAAGCTGGTCGACGAGCTCACCGACGTCGCCGATCCAGGGCTGCCGCCCGTAGAGCCTACCCATCGCTGGCGGCTCGCGCAGCTGGAGATTCAGCGACCGGTCGAGCAGCTACTGCTGGAGGAGATATCGCGACAACCTAACCAAGATTCCTGGCGGTACCGGAACTTACTGCAGGCCGCCGAACAGTACTACGCCACGTTCCGGGACTGGGCCTTACCCTATGTTGTGCCGAGCATCGACCACAACGCCAGGGCCTGGGATCGGCGGTGGCTGCTGTTCAATGGAGCGCTGCGCGGCCAGCCCGGTGCCTTAGCGCGGCTTGGAGCCGACCGCCGGCCGATGGCCTCCGAACACCAATACGCCAGACACTCTCGGCTCACCGTGCCGGATCCGTCGGCTATCTCCCGGGCACGCATGCTCCTAAGAGAGCAGGATTCGGCGCTTTCGGAGCTTCGATCGTTCATACACAGCGGACAGACTCCCCACAGCATCAACGACACCTGGACACGTATCCGGTCCGCGCTCGGCGTCGTGCTCTACACCATAAACAACCGCCTGGACGACTCCCAACCGGATGCGTACAACAGAGTGCAAGCGCTGCCCATCGGCACGGTGATCGAGGCGTTGTGGAAGGCGGAAGCCGGATGGCCGATGGCAATGGCCGAACACCGGAACGGGGTTGCGAGCTTGACCGCGGCGTTGGAGCGAATCGAAGCCGGGCTGCTCCATTACACGATAACCACCGCACAGTTACGCGACCAACTCACGACCGCCAACAACTCGCTGTTCCCGATCGGTCCCAGCGATCCGACCAAGATCGATGCCGGACGAGCGGAGCTCCAGCGATACATCGATCAGACTCATACCGCGTTGCTGGGCAGTCGCGATCTGGCGGCAGACACCGAACTCATCGACCGCGGGTTAGCGCTGATCACCGGACAGACGCGGCGGTTGGGCGGTTGGGATGACACCGCATCGCAGGGGAATCGTTACCGTGCCGCGGTTGTGCTGGACGGAGTCCGTCAAACATGTGACTTGGTACACAGCCTGACCGCCCGCAGTGGACCGATCGGAGATACCGCGCTGCTTGCCACGCTGAGTGACACCGCCGCACTTACCGCGCTAGGCGCCGCGCTCGATGAACCGAATACCGAACCGGTAGACACGGCGCTATTAGCGGGAGTGCACGAATTCGGTAACCGGATCGCCGCCGTGCTCGAGACCCAACGCCCCGCCGAGACCGGGACACGATCCGAATCGGAGGTCGGGTACTGGCTCCCGCAGCTTGCGCAGTCGTCGACACTGCGGCTCTCACCCGAGGCCGCCACCGATGATCTGGCGACGGCCAAGACCGCCAAAACCCGGGCTCGCGCCTCCGGCGTGCCTACCCGCGCGTTCCACGAGGCCGCACTGGATGCGGCCGGCCGCGCCTCCTCGCCCGCAGAGTTGCATCACAATCTCGAGCTGTGGATTCAGCCGGCGATCGAATTCTACGCCGCCGACGTGAGCCGCAAAAGCCATCTCACCGAGGATCTCCTTGCCGCCAGCGAGCCTATTCTGAGGGCGATGCCGGCGCTGACGCCGCTGATCGGCACCGATGCGCAGAATTATCACGGTCTGGGGCAACGCTTGGTGCGGCGACTGGAGGCGGTAGAGGCCGAGATCGCGGCCTCACCTCACGGCAAACGAGACACCATCCGCACCACGGCACTGCTCACCATCCGAAAGGGCCTCCGTGACCAGCTCGGCAGGGTGGTGACGGACTTCGCCGACGGGGTATGCGGTACCACCACCGCGTTCGCGCCGATACTGGATGTCAAACTGAGAAACGCGCTGGCAAAGATCGCACCACCGTCAGGGCGCCGTCCCGACTATTCCCAGGTGGATCCGGCGCACTCACATGCGATCAACCAGCGGTTCCAACGGGGCCGTGCCAACATGGAGATTCGTCAGGCAATCAATGAGGGACATCTACAGGCGGCGGTCGG
>DATATO010000320.1:0-4227 GCA_036268755.1 Mycobacteriales bacterium
TACCTTTTGAGCTACTCGTGCCGAACGAGACCACTATCGCCGCGATGAAGGAAGCTCGCCGAGGAGAGGTGAAGTCCTTCCATAGCGTCGACGACTTGATGGATGACCTGAATGCGGACGATTGATCGCACTAACCAATTCAAACGCGATTACAAACGTGAAAAGCGCAGCGGACAACACGGCGACCTCGAGGAACTCCTAAAGAGATCCTCGAGGCTCTACGACAGAACGAACCCCTCGCGGAAAAACACCGCGATCACGACCTCATCGGCAACTGGGCCAACTACCGGGAATGCCACATCAAACCCGACCTACTGCTGATTTACAACAAGCCGGACGAGGACACACTGCTACTGGTTCGCCTGGGATCGCACAACGAACTCTTCAACTAATCAGCGGCTACCGCCCCCGAACCCCCGCACACCTCCGGGGAGAAGGGTGTCCTCCCTGCCGGCGCACAGAAGAGCGCTACAGAACAGTGAAGCGCCTTTGGCAGTGGTCATCGAGGGTGACCACTGCGTGGCTTACGCCCTTGCCAAAGGCCTTCGCTGTTTTGTAGAGCGGAGCAGCTAACCGATTTCGCGTGAAGGTCGTCACGCCTGCATCCTCTCGTCTCACTCAAGATCTACACGGCGTAGAGTCGCCGAATATGAGTGCTCCCGCGTTGCATAAGCTCTGCCCCGCCCTACCCCCGCCGGATGCCGCCACCGGTACAACCACCGCCTCGACACTCGCTGAGGGAGGCTTCCCTGCGGTCCGCCCCCGAAGGCTGCGGCAGAGCGGGCCGATGCGCCGCCTCGTCGCGCAGACCCGGCTGCACCCCGCCGAGCTGGTGCTTCCCCTCTTCGTCAAGGAGGGCCTCTCGCAGCCACGAGAGATTCCGAGCCTACCCGGAGTGCTGCAGCACAGCCGGGACTCGCTGCGTGCTATTGCCGCGGAGACTGCGGCCGCCGGCATCGGCGGCGTGATGCTGTTCGGTGTTCCGGAGCATCGGGATGCCGTCGGCAGCGCCGGCACCGATCCCCAAGGCGTACTGCAGCGGGCCATCGAGGATGTGATCTCGGAGGTTGGCGACGACATCGTCGTGATGAGCGATCTGTGCCTGGACGAGTTTACCGACCACGGTCACTGTGGAGTACTGACCGCCGACGGCTCGGTGGACAACGACGCAACACTGCTGCACTACGCGGAGATGGCGCTGGCACAGGCCCAAGCAGGAGCCCACGTGTTGGGGTTGTCTGGAATGATGGACGGTCAGGTGGGCGTGGTTCGGTCCGCGCTCGACTCCGCCGGCTACCCAGACACCGTGATCCTGGCCTACGCCGCAAAGTATGCCTCGGCCTGTTACGGACCGTTCCGCGACGCCGTGGAGTCCACGCTCACCGGCGACCGTAAGGCCTATCAGCAGGATCCGCCCAATGCCGCTGAGGCGCTGCGCGAGGTCGCCCTCGACATTGCCGAGGGCGCGGACATCATCATGATCAAGCCGGCCCTGCCTTACCTGGACATCGTGCGCGAGGTAGCGAACCGGGTGACCGTGCCAGTTGCGGCCTATCAGGTCTCCGGGGAGTACGCCATGGTCGAGGCGGCCGTGGCCAACGGCTGGCTGGATCGGGAACGGATCATGCTGGAGACCTTGACCAGCATCAAGCGCGCCGGCGCGGGCATCGCTCTCACCTACTGGGCGTTGGACGCCGCCCGGCTGTTGAAGTCCTAGCTGGGATTGAAGACGGCACCCGAGCTTAAATGACGGCTAGGCCGCAAGCGCGCGCGGCTTCGGCTTGACGCTTGTCTCGGGTGGCTACCGTTATCTCTCCGCCATCGGTAAGTGCGACGGCATCGGTGAGCGAGACGGCTAGGTGGACAGCGTCCATGGTTCGTAGTGGGTACTGGGTGACCAATCTCTGGGCAAGCGGCAGAATGGTGCGCGGCTCTAGGCGAAGCAAAGTGATGAGAGCTCCCTCACCGCAGTCAGATTCAAATTGATTCAACACCGCGTGAGGATCTGGTATTCGATGCGCGAGATAAGCAGATGCCGCAGCGCTAGTAAATTCCAATCGGGTGAGTTCGCTGGTAACTATGGGAGCTTTGCCTTCCCGGAGTAACCGGCGCAGCTGATCGTGATCAGCTTCATCTGGGAAATATGCTCGGATCATTGCGCTGGTACGGATAATATCATTTCCGTCGTAATTGATAGCGGACTTCTTTGGTTGGCTGGATCCTGGACGCCCCTCCCTTTCTCAGCCTTGTCACAATGACGTCATGCTTCTCTCGTCTGCTAGCGATGCCTGGTTCGATCGGGCCAAACGGGTCATCCCGGGTGGCGTGAACTCCCCGGTTCGGGCATTTAATTCGGTCGGTGGCACGCCGAGGTTTATGACCCACGGATCCGGCCCCTACCTGCATGACACGGAGGGGCGCGAGTACGTCGACCTGATCTGTTCGTGGGGTCCGCTGCTGCTCGGGCACGCCCATCCCGCCGTGGTGGAGGCGGTTACGCGGGCCGCCGCGTGCGGCACGAGCTTTGGCACCAGCAGCCCTTACGAGGTGGAACTTGTCGAGATGCTCGTCGACAGGCTACCGGCGGTACAGCAGCTGCGGCTGGTCAACTCCGGCACCGAGGCCACCATGAGCGCCCTGCGGTTGGCGCGCGGTTTCACCGAGCGTCCGCTCATCGTGAAGTTCGCCGGGTGTTACCACGGCCACGCCGACGCACTGCTGGCCGCGGCGGGCTCCGGCGCCGCCACCCTGGGCTTGCCCGACTCGGCCGGGGTTACCGCGGCGAGCACCGAGCAGACCATCGTGCTGCCCTACAACGACGTCGAGGCCGTTCGGAACGCCTTTGAACGTTACGGCGGCAGGATCGCCGCCGTATTTACCGAGGCGGTGCCCGCGAACATGGGGGTGGTTCGCCCCCGACCGGGTTTCAACGCCGAGCTGCGTCGGCTGTGCGACAACGCCGGGGCGCTGCTCATCATCGACGAGGTACTCACCGGGTTCCGCGTCTCCGCCAGCGGGTGGTTCGGAATCGAGGGCGTGACGGCGGACCTGTTCACCTTCGGCAAGGTGATGGGCGGGGGCCTGCCCGCCGCCGCGTTCGGCGGTCGGGCCGAGGTAATGGCCCAACTTGCTCCGTTGGGGCCGGTATATCAAGCGGGGACACTGTCGGGAAATCCGTTGGCGTGCGCGGCCGGTATGGCTACGTTGACGCACGCCGACGCGGCCGCCTATCGGTTCCTCGACCGCACCGCGGCCGGCCTCGCCGAGGCCGTCGGTGTCGCACTGGAGGGCGCGGGGGTTCCGCATCGAATCAACCGGGCGGGCAACCTGTTCAGCGTCTTCTTCACCGACCGCGAGGTGCTCGACTTCGCCTCGGCTCAGACGACGAGTTCCGTGGCATATGGGGCGTTTTTTCATGCCATGCTGGAGCAGGGGGTGTACCTACCGCCGAGCCCCTACGAGGCGTGGTTCCTGTCGACGGCCCACGACGATCTGGCGATGCAGCGGGTCTTCGCCGCGCTTCCCGCCGCGGCCGAGGCTGCGGCGGCTGCTTAACTAGCTCTTTCCACTGCGCGTTTTCCACAGGTGCAAGGCGATGGACCCTGGCGACGCTGCGATTTCATTAGGCTGGGCGGATGTCTGACTCGCGCCGTCGCCAAAGTTCCGCGCGTGCGGCACTTGCGCGTCGCTTGCCGCAAGGCGACGGCGGCAGCCTGCTCCCGCTGATCCTGGTGTTCGTGCTGGTGGTGATCATGATGATCATGGGAACCACGGCCGCTACCTCGGCGTTTATCGCGCAGCGGGATCTGCAGTCGGACTGTGACGCCGACGCAATGTGGGCTGCGTCGGAGGCGGACGCGAATGACCTTTACCACGACGCGGCTTCCTCAAAGAAGTATCTGCCCCTGTCGCCGGAGGCGGTGGCCGCGGCGGTCGAGGAGCACCGGAAGCGGTTTTACGCCGACAGGCCGGAACTTCGGATGAGGGCCGATTCGGACGGTGAGCAGCTGGTGGTTAAGTGTCACGACAAGGTGAAGGTGCCGTTCGGGGCGTTCTTCGGTAAGGGCGGCGGCGTTGACCGGGACGCAGAGAGCGCGGTTCGCTCGCCGGTGTCGATCCCGCCGCCGTCCGCCCATGTTGTGGATAACTAGCAGCGTGTGATCGGGAACCTTTAGGCTGCTGGTTATGAGCTTTTTAGGCCCGGATGTGACGTTAAAGCCGGTGCAG
>DATATO010000321.1:0-9207 GCA_036268755.1 Mycobacteriales bacterium
CCGGCCGCGGCCAGCACGAACGCGCCGGTGCAGATCGAGGCAACCCGGGCGCCCGCGTCATGGGCGGCGCGGACGGCCTCGACAAGATCGGTCGGCGGGTCCGCGTCGACGTCATGACAGGCCGGGACGATCACGATGTCGGCCCGCGCGAGCTCGTCCAGGCCGTGTGCGGTGTCGGTGCGGAACCAGTCGCCCACCGACGCCTCGCCGGGGGCGCAGACGGTGAAGTCGTACCAGGGCGTGACCCAGCCAGGCCGCGAGAGTCCGAACACCTCGCACGCGGCGGCGACCTCGAAGATCGGAATGCCGGCGGTGACGGCGAGAGCAACAGAGGGCATGTCCGTAACTGTACGCATCTCGTCGTTACTGCCACTGGTTATGTGTCGGCCGACCTGGGAGTGTCGGTTGAGTGACCACCCCCATCGACCTCGCCAGTGTCACGTTGATGCCCTACGCGTCGGGCAGCCCCCCGGATCGGTGGGCCTGGCTACGGGCCGGGATCGCGGTGGCGGCCGTGGGGTGGGGCGCGAACCAGTTCGCCCCGCTGCTGCTGGTGTACCGGTCACAGCTGGGCCTGTCGGCCGCGACGGCCGAGGCCACGTTCGGGATGTACGCCCTGGGGCTGATTCCGGCCCTGCTGGTGTGTGGCCCATTGTCAGACCGCTTCGGGCGACGGCGGGTCATAGTGCCCGCCCTGCTGGCGTCGGCAGCGGCCAGCGGGCTGCTGATTGCCGGCGGGTCTGCCGTCGGGTTGTTGTTCGCCGGACGACTGCTCGCCGGCGCGGCCAGTGGCGCGGCGTTCAGCTCCGGGGCCGCCTGGATCAAGGAGCTGTCCCCCTCGGGCGGTACCGGCAGCAGCGCCGGGCCGCGGCGAGTGACGGTGACGATGACGGCAGGCTTCGGTGGTGGCCCGCTGGTAGCCGGCTTACTTGCGCAGTGGGCTCCGACGCCGACCGTCGTGCCGTACCTGCCGCATCTCGCGCTGCTGGTCGTGGCCCTCATCCTGGTGCTGCGTACGCCCGAGACCCGTACCGCCGTTCCCCGTGCCGGTCAGGGGTGGCAGGTCGGGCTGGCCGAGCTGCGCGGGCCGCGGTTCCGGAGCGTGGTGCTGCCGCTGGCGCCGTGGGTGTTCGGCTCGGCCTCGATCGCCCTGGCCTACCTGCCGAGTCTGGTCCAGCACCGGCTCGGCCATGTGGCATTGGCGTTCACCGCCGTGATCACCATGCTGACCGCGCTGGCCGGCATCCTGATCCAGCCGCTGGTCCGGCGGATGGACGTTGCCGGTTCAGCGCGACTGATCGGCGTCGCCCTGAGCCTAGTGTTCGCCGGTCTGCTGGTGGCAGCGACAGCGGCCGCGACCGAACAGCCGTCCCTGGTCGTGGTCGCGATCCTCGTGCTCGGCGCCGGCTACGGGGCCTGCCAGGTCTGTGGTCTGCAGGAGATCCAACGCCTGGCCCGGCCGGAGACGCTGGGCGGCCTCACAGCCGTGTACCAGGCCGTGTCCTACCTCGGTTTCGCGTTGCCATTCCTACTCGCCCTGGCCGTACACATCGCCTCCGCCGGGGTGCTGCTGCTCGGGGTCGCCGCACTGGCGCTGATCACGCTCGCCTGGACCGTCCGTCCAACCGCGGGCCCGAATGAGTGATCAGCTCGTCGCGCTGACCCCGAAGGCGACGGCGGCGACCCTGGTCGCCGGCTACCAACCGCACCTTCATCCATTCGTACACCGCCCCCCTGAGACGAGCTCATGACCATCGCCAAACCGACCGCCACCCACATCGCCGCCCTGGCCGCCCGCCTCGGCTACCACTCCGCAGTCGACGATGCCGACCAATATGCCGCGATCATCGCCGACCTGCTCGGCGGCTACGACACCGTCGACGGCATCGACGGCGAGCCCGCGGCGGCGGCGAACCGTGCGCACCGCGTGCCCGACCCGGACGAGGACCCGAACAACGCCTGGTACGTCAAGACCAGCGTCACCACTGCTACGACCGGACCGCTCGCCGACCGGACGGTCGCGCTGAAGGACAGCATCATGCTCGCGGGCGTGCCGATGATGAACGGCTCCGCCCTGCTCGAGGGCTACACGCCCGAGTTCGACGCCACCGTCGCCACCCGCGTCCTTGAGGCCGGCGCCGAGATCACCGGCAAGACGAACTGCGAGTACTTCTGCCTGTCCGGCGGCAGCCACACCGGCGCGCAGGGTCCAACCCACAACCCGCACCGGCGCGGGTACTCCGCCGGCGGCTCGTCCAGCGGCAGCGCAGTCGCCGTAGCGACCGGAGACGTCGACATGGCGCTCGGAGCGGACCAAGCCGGATCGATCCGGGTGCCGGCCTCCTACTCCGGAATCGTCGGGCTGAAACCCACCTACGGTCTCGTCCCGTACACCGGCATCGCCCCACTGGACCCGATGCTCGATCACGTCGGCCCGATGACCACCACCGTCGCCGACAATGCGCTGCTGCTCAGCGTAATCGTCGGGCCAGACGGCTTCGATCCGCGCCAGCAGCAGCCCCGGATCGGCGACTGTCAAGGCGCGCTCGACGACGGTGCGCACGGGCTGCGCATTGGCGTGCTCACCGAAGGATTCGGCCAGGACGGCGGCGAACCCGACGTCGACGCCGCGGTGCGCGAGGCCGCGGCCGATCTCGGCCGCCTCGGCGCCGACGTCGTCGAGTTCTCCGTTCCGATGCACTCGGTCGGACCCGCACTGTGGCTGCCGATCGTCATGCAGGGCATGGTCCGTACCGTTGTTCACGGGCAGGGCTTCGGCATCGGTCGCAACGACCGCTACCCCACCGCCCTGATGGACCACTTGTTCGCCCAGCGGCATCGCGCCGACGAGTTGCCGGCCAACATCAAACTCTGCACGCTGCTGGCCGAATATGTCGCCGAGCGACACGGGCAGTCCCACTACGGTCGGGCCGTCAACGGCATCCGTCGCTTGCGCGCCGCCTACGATGCCGCGCTACGCGACGTCGATCTGCTCGTTATGCCGACAACATCGCAGAAGGCACAGCCCCTGCCCGACATGGACGCGTCGATTGCCCGGTGGTGCGCACGGGCGACGGAGATGTTCGGCAACACCGCGGCCTTCGACGTCACTCACCACCCGGCACTCAGCTTGCCGTGCGGAAGCGGTGACGGGTTGCCGATCGGGATGATGATCGTGGGCCGCCACTTCGATGAGCAGTGCGTCTACCGAGCCGCGCTCGCCTATGAGCAACGCGACAACCGGTGAGTCGCCGCTGACAGCTCACCGATCGACGACCATCACCGCTTTGCACGGCCAACGTACGCTGCCGAGGTCCACGGCCTCCTGGCACTGCTCGAGCTGACCGCAGCGCGCTTCCCTGCAGGCGGCGATCGTCAAATGCCACGCGGTCGCTCCGCCGGTGTCCAGGGTGGGCCGGCTCCCCTTATGTGGGTTGTGGAGTTTCGTTATCCTCTGACATGTGGATACTGGTTCCCCTTTGGGTGATGTGAAACGCGTGCGGTTTTCAGCCTTCTTCGTTGGGATGATGGTCGTCGTAGGCCTACTTCTCTCCGCACCTGCGCACGCTGAAACCGTTCAGATTTTTGACGCCTCGAAGGTATTGGACGTGACTCAAGTCCAGAACAAGGCCTCAACCTTGCCCCGTCCAGTCACGATCTTCACAACGGCGAAAAGCGCCACCGACAACGACGCCTTCGACGCACAAGCGCAGACGAAAGTTACGTCCCCGAAAATCGTCGTGATAGCGATCAATACCGAATCAAAGCACCTGGCGATCCGCAGCGGCGCCAAGTCGCTGGTAAACACGGCAGCGATGCAGGCGGCCAGCAACACCTTCAGCAACTCGTTCCGAAGCAACAGCGACTACACGGCTGCGACGCTGAAAACACTTGACTCGTTGAAAACCGCCATGCAGAAGGAGACGAAGAAAGCTACAAAGGGCGGCAAAGAGCCGTCGAACTCCTCCTTCGGGCTGGGTAGCCTGCTGTGTTGCGGAATTGTCCTGCTCGGCATCGCGGGAATCATCTTTGCGATAGCCCGGTCGAAACGCCGCAATCAAGGCGGCTGGGGGCGCCCCGATCGTGGATATGACCAAGGCCCCGCCGGTTATGGAGATGGCGGCGCCGGTTACGGACAAGGCGCCCAACGCGGCGGGATGAATCCGTGGGTGGCCGGTGGCCTTGGCGCCGCCGGTGGTGCCTTGCTGGGCTACGGCGCAAGCGAACTCATGAACAACGACGATAACGGCGGAGAAGCCCAGGCCAACGAGTCCTCCGACGACAGTGACTACGGCGGCAGCTTCGACTCCGACTTCGGCGGAGGCGGAGGCGGCGACACCTTCTAGCACCATCAGTACGCCTACGTGCGGGATTCCCGGATGAGCTGCGCAGCCCGATCCGGGAACGATTCCGCCGCCCGCTACCGCTGTCCGTCTTCACCCGAAGGGGGAAGCTGATCCAGCAGCCGTCCCTGAAAGTCAGGTTGTGCCTCATCTAGCTTCATAATGGACTCGGCCGTGACCTTGTCTCCCGAGAGCGTGGCCCTAACGGTCACCGTGTCGTCCTTAACGAAGCTGTCCTGTTTCGGATCGTCCGCGGGATCGTCTTGCGGCTCGGCGGTGTCCGAGCCGAGGGCGTAAGTCTTG
The DNA here is from genome assembly GCA_036268755.1 of Mycobacteriales bacterium. Classification (GTDB taxonomy): domain Bacteria; phylum Actinomycetota; class Actinomycetes; order Mycobacteriales; family QHCE01; genus DATATO01. The sequence continues at coordinate 4,647 of DATATO010000321.1, forward strand.
GTGTATCCATCAGCGCTCTTGACTGTCAGAGAATTGGAATTGGAATCGGTCACGACGCCGATCTGAGTGAACTTCGTGACATAGCCGTTGCCAACGTCGAAAATCACAAACTCTCCGTGCAGGGCGGCCGGCCACAAAGTCGTGGAGTCCTCGCCGTCCGGTCCGATGGATGAGTTGTTCTGTTCATGGCCGGATTCGGCTTTGCCGGAGCTGTCAGAGTGGCCGGCATACACCACTCCCCCAACCCCGACTATCAGGGCCAATCCGATTACTACCGCGGCCACCGTTTTCTTTGTCGACCACCGGAATCGATGGGCCGGGCGCCGTGGAGGTTCTTCGTCAGACGCAGTAGCGTCTGGCGGCGCGGAAGCTTTGACCGACCCCACTGACGGCGCGGAGGCCGCTGATGATGGAGTGTCGGTGGTCTCGTGGGCCGAGGACGAGGCCTCGTTCTCCGGGGTGGAATCGGTCATGGGAGTCTCCCTAGGTCTTTGGGGCACAGGGTCCGGTTGGTTCATGGCTCAACCGTCGAACACGAAGCTGTGGACTGGCTGTGCGTCGGCTGGGAAGTGGCAATGAAAGGACACGCCCACCCGCGGGAATTCACAGCCGACACACAGGATCGACATAGCCGAAGCACATGTCTTCGCGCGCAGAATGGGACATGCCCGAATCGAGACGCCACCCGCCCGGCCGAGGTGAGATGCGACGCGGGGATGGACGGCCCGTCCGGGTGCTCGTGGTGGACGATGAACCCACGTTGAGCGAGCTGGTAACACTCGCGCTGAGCTACGAGGGCTGGGAGGTGCTGGGGGCGAGCGACGGCGGCAGTGCGGTCCTGGCCGCGCGAGACTTCCGGCCGGATGCCGTCGTGCTGGACGTGATGCTGCCCGACACCAGTGGACTGGACGTGCTGCGACGGATCCGAGTCGACCAACCCATGACTCCGGTGCTGTTCCTCACAGCCAAGGATGCGGTCGACGACCGCATCGCGGGTCTGACCGCCGGTGGTGACGATTACGTTACCAAGCCGTTCAGCGTCGAGGAAGTCGTACTAAGGCTGCGGGCGCTGCTGCGCCGAAGCGGTGCGGCCCAGGTCGATTCCGGCGCCGGTCTGGCCGTCGGCGACTTGACACTGGACGAGGACACCCGCGAGGTACACCGGGCCGGTGAAGAAGTCCAGCTAACAGCCACGGAGTTCGAGTTACTCCGGTTCATGATGCATAATCCACGCCGGGTACTTAGCAAAACACAGATTCTCGACCGGGTATGGAACTATGATTTCGGTGGTCAAGCCAACGTGGTGGAGCTGTACATCTCATACTTACGCAAGAAGATCGACGCGGGCCGGAAGCCGATGATTCACACTATGCGGGGCGCCGGATATGTCCTCAAACCGACCGCGTAACCTCGCGCTCCCGCTCCGAACCAAACTCATCGCGGGGCAGCTGGCGCTGTTAACAACCATGTGCCTGGTGATCGGCGTGGTGACGGTGTTTTCGCTGCGGGCATTCCTGCTCGATCAGCTGGACAATCAGCTCGCCGCCGCGAGCGAGCGAAGTCGAGACTTCGCCAAGCAAAATCCGATAACCCTGTTGCCGTATGGCCCCCGTCTGATACCGCCTATCGAGGCGCCCGGCCAACGTGACGGCACAGTGGCGGTCCGGTTTGGCCCGGATCGACAAACGGTCACCGCGGGCCGCCTTGCTCCGGAATCGGCAACCTCCGAGCCGCTTACCGCGTCCCAGATCCGTTCCTTGGCAGCTATCCCGGCAGACGGACGCTTCTACAGCCGCGACCTCGCCGGGTTGGGGGGATACAGGGTAACGGCGAGCGCCACCGCCACGGGCGATGTGGTCGTCACCGGCTTACCACTGGGCGAGGTGAACGACACATTGACCACGGCGGTGGTCGTGCTGGTAGCTCTATCACTGAGCGGCTTGGCCATCGCCGGGGTGGCAGGTACCGCGGTCGTACGGCGGATGCTGCGCCCGCTGGACCGAATGGTCACAACCGCGGGCGAAGTCGTGGAGTTGCCACTGGATCGGGGCGAGGTGGTGCTGTCATCCCGGGTGGCCGAAACGGACACCGACCCTCGTACGGAAGTGGGGCAGGTGGGCGCGGCCTTGAACCGCATGCTGGGACACATCGACAACGCCCTCGCCGCCCGGCACGCCACCGAGACCCGGGTCCGTCAGTTCGTGGCCGACGCGAGTCACGAACTGCGCACCCCGTTGGCTTCGATCCGGGGCTACGCGGAACTGGCGGCGCGCGAGACCGAGACACCCGGCGAACTCGCTCACGCCATCGAACGGATCGGATCTGAGGCTCGCCGAATGACCACCCTCGTAGACGACTTGCTGCTGCTGGCTCGGTTGGATTCCGGCCGGCCACTGGAACGGACGGCTGTCGACCTGTCCCGCCTGGTGGTAGACACCGTCTCCGATGCGCAGGTATCGGGACCAGAACACCACTGGAAGCTCGTTCTACCCGTCGAACCGGTTATCGCTGTCGGTGACGAGGCCCGGCTGCATCAAGTGCTCGCCAATCTGCTCGCCAACGGCCGGAGCCATACCCCGCCAGGCACCACCGTCGTCGTCGAGCTGGCGGCGGAGCCAAGCATGGCGATCCTCCATGTCGTCGACGACGGTCCGGGAATTCCAGCAATTATACAGCCGGGCGTGTTTGAACGGTTCACCCGGGGAGACGGTTCCAGATCTCGGAGCGCCGGTGGCACCGGCCTCGGGCTGGCCATCGTGGCGGCCGTGGTGCAGGCGCACCACGGCACGGTGCAACTGCATAGCGAGCCGGGACGAACAGCTTTCACCATCACACTGCCGGCGGCGCAATCCGGCACGTGCGCCGCCGCGTAGAGAGTTGCGTGCAGCCGGCTTGAGACGGCTCGCTTTGTTTGGGCAGGAAAACTCTTGGGTAGGTGCAGGAAATGAGTGATATAGCAAACTCCAACAATGGCGATGCCAGCTCCGCTACCCAGGACCGACCAGCCGCCAAGGATCCCGACGAGTGGGTAACCGGCGAGGAGCCGATGACTGGGCCGCAGCAGTCCTACTTGAAAACCCTGGCCCGGGAGGCGGGCGAGGATGTTCCCGCGGACCTGACCAAGGCCGAAGCGTCGGAACGGATCGAAGAACTTCAACGCCGCACCGGACGCGGCCAAAGTAATTGATGAAAGAACCGGGCGACTTCTCTCACGTAACTGGCGTGCTGTTCGATATTGACGGCACGCTGGTTGATACGTCATATCTGCATACGGTTGCCTGGTGGGAGGCATTGCGGCAAAGCCAGATCCATGTGCCTATGGCCAATATTCACCGATCAATTGGCATGGGGTCGGACAGGATTCTGAACCACCTCCTAGGGGAGGATCATGACACCACCAATGACAACAAGATCGTCGCGGCCCATAGCAGCTTGTACTCGGTGTACTGGGAGCGTTTGTCACCTCTCCCAGGCGCATCTGAGTTGCTGCACACCTGCGCCGACCGGGGATTACGTGTCGTGCTTGCCTCTTCGGCCTCCGCTACCGACCTCGCGGCGTTACGACGCGCCCTAGACGCCGACACGGCTATCACCCAGGTCACCAGCTCGGCGGACGTAGATGTCAGCAAACCCGCGCCTGAAATCTTGGAAGTCGCGCTGGAGCGTTCCGGGCTGCGTGCCGGCAACGTGGTTTTCGTCGGCGACTCAGTATGGGACGTCGCGGCCGCTTTGAAGCTAGACATGCCGTGCATTGGGCTAACGTGCGGCGGGACGAGTGCCGCCGAACTACTAGACGCCGGCGCCGTCGAGACTTTCGATGACCCCGCGCAGCTACTGAAATCGCTGGACAGTTCGACCATAGGTACGCTCATGCCGGGTTAGCGGAAATGCGGCCGTCAGACATATCGAATGAGATTTCAACGCCTCGGTCGCACGTTGCCGTCACGATTGCTGTCAGGATTCTTAAAAGTTCAGCTGATCCGCTCTCGGCTGGCAGACACCGCTAGAATTCGAGAAGACTCATACTTCAGCCCGCATCACCTCATCACTGATACCGGAACCAGGGCGAGACAGTGTGCATGTAGTAGGTTGTGGGGTCTGCGATTCGTGGCCTGACAGTGTCGGGCCCGATTGGCCACTTGTGTCGAGGAAGGTGGTGAGCTGAGCGGTGCTGCCCCAGATCCGGCATTGGATACGTTGGCCGGTGCTGTTGTTTATCGCGGTGGTGATGTTTGGGCTTGTGGTGGCGCATACCTCACTGATTACCCCGCATGAGTTGGCTGCAGAGCACAGCGTAGATGTGCAGGTACGTACCGGGATTCTTACGACAGTGGCGAAAGCGATCGCCGATATCGCATCCCCGGTCGGTGGAATCATCATCTTGACATTGTGGTGCTTGTGGCTGCTGGTGATACGACGTCAGCCGGCGAAGGCAATTGCTGTATTTGTGGTGGTGGCTGTCGGCTGGAATATTGCTGAGATTGCGAAACTGATTGTGGCGCGAAATCGTCCACCGGTTGAGTTCTCACTGCTGCCAGAAACTGGTTCCAACAGTTTCCCC
>DATATO010000322.1:0-4678 GCA_036268755.1 Mycobacteriales bacterium
ACCTTGGGGACCAGGGCGGCCATATCGGTGCAGAACGCCGCCATATCGGCCCATGGTGTGGCACGGCCCATTTCTATCCATGCCTTAGCGAGACCGTATCCGTCGTTTTGTGCCAGCGTTATTAGGGCGAGTACGAGCAGCTTGCTGGTTCGGCGGTCGATGCGTCCGACCATTCCCCAGTCGATCAAAGATGCCTTCTCTCCCGGCGCAACGAAAATGTTTCCTGGGTGTGGGTCGGCATGAAACGTATGGTCGACGAAGTAGCCGCGGTACATGAGGGCCAGCAGGTCACGACCGATGGCCATCCGTTCCGCAACGGTGAATGCGTCACGGTCGATGTCCCCGATCGACACGCCGGGAGCCACGCTCTGCACCAGCACCCGGGGTGTGGCCAGCAGCACGTCCGGAACCGTGAGGTGTTTGAAGCGTTGCACGACCGGGCGCGCCTGGTCCATGTTCCTCGCCTCGGCGATGAAATTGTATTCTGGCTCCATCGCGTCGAATACGATGCCGAGCATGGACTCTATGTCAACGACGGCATTGAACCGGGGCGCGGCTCTAGCAATTAGACGCGCGGCCTTGCGTAGGATCGCCATGTCCTGGAGAACGATTCGCTTCACCCCGGGCCGCTGGATCTTCACAACGGCCGGCTTTCCATCCGGTAACGTTACTCGGTACACTTGAGCGAGTGAGGCCGTCCCTACCGGCGCCCCAGTCTCGATATCCATAAAACGCAGCTTCCAGTCGGGACCCAGCTCATCAACCAATACCTCCTCGAAGTCGGAGAACGGTGATGGCGAAACGTGGTCGTGCAGCTGCGCCAACTCGGCGATCATCGATGAGGGCACGAAGTCGGGGCGTGTGGACAGAATCTGTCCTACTTTGATATAGAATGGACCAAGCCGCTCTAGAGCTAACCGCACGTTACGTGCCCGCTGCTGATCGAGTTCCTCGAGGTCAGCAGCGGCGCCGCCCGCTGAACGGCGTAGACCTAGTGCCCGCCCGACCTCGACCCCGACGAGTTGTCCGAGCACTTTGGTCACCAAACGCAGCCGGTGGTCCTTGCTCATAGCGGGCCACCTTGCCATGCGGTAAGGGCCTAGCGGAGGTAAGCCCCGCGCTCCGCGGTCGTAGGACTACGTAAGACGTCGAGCGGTAGCGGCCGCCCGTTGGCCGAGACATCGCGACCCGGTTGGGCGGGATTAGGATCGCTGCGCGGCACCATGTGCACCGACATATGTCACACCTGCGCCCACCAGGTAGCGCATCTGATACCCAGCCAGACCATCCGCCACCCACGACGGTACTCAGGATCTGTCACCTCGTGCGATCTGGCTCGGTGGAGGAACCGGAGCGCTGGGTGCACACGTCGCTCGATGGTTGGCCCGCAACGGCGCTGAGCATCTCCTGCTCGTGAGCCGCCGGGGCCCGGATGCTCCCGGCGCTGCGGAGCTGGCGGTCGAAATCACCGAACTCGGCGCCACCGTAAGCGTGGCTACCTGCGACGTGACGGATCGACCGGCGGTACAGAAACTCCTAGTCCGGGTGCATCCGTGCCACCCCCTGACGGCGGTATTCCACACCGGCGGGAGTGCTGGACGACGGGATCATCGAGTCGCTGACCTCGCACGGATCGGCCCGGTGCTTTGCTCCAAGGCGCATGCGGCGGCCGTCTTGCACGAGCTCACGGCGCACCAGGAGTTGTCGGCCATCGTTCTGTTCTACCTCGTTCGCCGGCACCCTGGGGAACGCAGGACAAGCCAACTACGCCGCCGCCAATGCCTACCTCGACGCAGTGCCCAGCAGCGCCGGGCCGATGGACTTGCTGCGACGTCAATCGAGTGAGGCCGCCTGGGCCGGCAGCGGCATGGCAGACGAACCCGTCACAGAACTGCTACGCCGCGGCGTGACCCGCCATGGGACCCGAGCGCGCGATCACGATCCTGGCGGTCGCTGTTCGCTCGAACGGGCGCCCGGCGAGTCGATTTGCCCACTTACTCTTTCCAGCGGAAGCGATACTGGCTGGAGGACGGCGGCTGGCGCGGCGGGGCGGCAGGAAGCTAGCCGGGTGCAAAGGATAACGAAGCACACTCAGCCGTCAACCTTCACCCGCTGCTGTGAGTCAAGCCGGCGACCTCACGAGCGCGAAGCGGGGTTCGCCTTCCCTGCCGCTCCCGCGACGTTGCCCACTGTTCCCAGGGCCTCGGTCAACGACTGGACGACCGGCAGAAGCTTTTCCATGAGTTCCGACAGTTTGGCGATCTGCTCAGGCAAGGTCGCCAAGCCACCGACTGTCTCGTTGAGATCACTTACAGTAGTGGCCAAGCCACCAACCGCGGCGGCTGCGGGACCGACGGCCCCGCTGGGGGTTCCGACCGCAGGTGTCACCCCGGGTGACCCAGCCGGCGTCCAGCTTTTCGGGGTACTCTCCCGCTCGAGGATCTCATCGAGTGCCTTCTTGGCGTCGTCAGCGAGGTTGCCGATGAGGTCCTCGAAGGTTCTTTTCTTCAGGTCCATTGGAGCTCCCGTCGCCGAAGTGTCGATCATGAAATACGCCACTGATACCAATAACCAGACCCTGCCTGCAAGATCCGCAAGGGCGGTGGCTCGCATGATTACCTTAAGACGGGGGCCGCCAACACGCAACACCGTGCTCCTGATGCGACGTGTAGGTTTTTGAGTACCTGCTGCTGGTCAGTGACACGTAGCAGGTAAGGTCGGCTCCAGTCGCCGTCCCATCGGATTAACTCCGAAGGGTGATCGAGTACCTACTGGTGACACTTTACGTATCCGTGGGGCCGTCGCACGTCGGTATCTCGCCTGAAGGGTTAGCCGACCCATCCGGTGCGCGCCAATGCCGAGAAGCAATGTGGTGAATCGATCCTGCTGGGTCTAAACATCATAAGACAATATTTTTTTCGCCGGGCCGTGAGGTTATCAGGTACAGGGCAGCGTCGGCCCGGCTTGGACAGCCAGATGGTACAGACGCCCGCAGCATGGCCAGCGGACCAGGGGTGGTCGGTGCAGGTTTGCGTGGCCCGGCGAGCGAGTCGACACCCGCTAACTCAGACTAATTAACCCACCAGTGTATGAATCGGCACATGATAATACTCTCCGTATTCGTATGTCGGTGCATCACGTGCACCCTCACCTGAAGAGCCGGTTGACTTTTCCGGATAGCCGCTAATATGGTTGAAGGAAATGGGTACTTCCCGGTACACGGGCCGCGCCCGTGTCAACGGATATCCCCACCTCACTCCCGGCGTATCGGAACTCGTCACTAGTGCAACGTCCAGGCTTTGAGCGCGCGACTGTCCGCGCTTCTTGCCTGACGCATCGAGCAATTCGGCCTCGACTGCGCGAATGATCGGGCAATGCATCGTGCTCGTTGCGCGGTACTTGCCGTTACCAGCTCCATCGGAGGATTGTTGCGATGACCCGGCACGTCGCGGAGGAAGGGATACCCGCCGCCAGTGCGCTGGAGATCCTGGCGCGCTGCGGCACGCTCGTGCAGCCAGCCGTGAAGGTCGCGATCGATCGGCTGCATCCCCGGCTTCGGCGAATGGCGGGATTCTCCTTTGGCTGGTATAACCTGGACGGAACCCGAAAAGACGGAATCGATATAAGTGGGAAAGGCATACGTCAGGCTCTGGCCGTACTGTCCGCCGAAGCCGCCGGTGGGTCGGCCGAAGCCACCATGCCTGGCGCAGTCGCCGTCGAATTAGTGCATGCATTCTCCCTGGTTCACGATGACATCATGGACGGGGACGAGAAGCGCCGGCACCGGGTAACATTGTGGAAGGCGTACGGCATCGGCCCGGCGGTGCTCACCGGGGACGCTCTGTTAGCACTCGCCGTGGAGACCATCGCGAGCATCCGCAGCGAACACGCTCCGGTGGCGATGAGGCACCTCGCTACCGCAATCACCGACCTGGCCTACGGCCAAGCCCAGGACATCGACTTCGAGACCCGCCCCTGGACCGGTGCGGATGCAGTAGGTGTTGATGAGTACCGCATGATGGTCGACCAGAAAACCGGTTCACTGCTCAGCTGTGCGACCGCGATCGGGGCGGTCCTGGCCGGTGCCCCGGCCCCCGTCATCTGCGCCCTCACGCTCGCCGGGCGCCACCTCGGGCGCGTCTTTCAGGCGGTAGATGACCTGCTGGGGATCTGGGGTGATCCATCGCTCACCGGAAAGCCCGTCTTCAATGACCTACGACGAGGTAAAAAGACGCTTCCTGTTCTTGCCGCGATCGGCAGCGATACTTCCTCAGGTCGCCGCCTCGGTGAGCTGCTGAGCCGCCGAAATGGGCTTGACGATCATCTCTTACCCCTGGTCGTCAACCTTATAGAGAAAGCCGGCGGGTGCTGCCTTGCCCGTCAAGAGTCTCAACGAAACCTCACTTGCGCCCTCCGGGTTCTAGACGCTGCTCCAATCAGCGATTCGGCAGCCGAGGAACTGGCGGTCGTGGCTCGATTCCTCGATGGACGTTCTCGCTGACTTCCCTACCAAGCACAGGAGCCAGCCTATGACCGCACCAAGCTCCAAACCTGGCACTCCGTTGAGTTCCCCAACACGTCCCCAACGCACGACGCCCCGAGCAATCGATGCTGAGGTCACTGACGACGTTGTCCACCAAGTGGAGATCGCCCCATTCTTCTGCCCAATCGACCCAGT
>DATATO010000323.1:0-2542 GCA_036268755.1 Mycobacteriales bacterium
GCCTTCCCGATCGCCTCCATGATGAGGTCGAGGGCGGCCCGGTTGTTCTCGAGGTTCGGCGCGAAGCCGCCCTCGTCGCCCACCCCGGTCGACAGGCCGTGCTGCTTGAGCACCGCCTTGAGCGCGTGGTAGGTCTCCACCCCCCAGCGGAGCGCCTCGGAGTAGGTCGGCGCCCCGATCGGGGCGATCATGAACTCCTGGACATCGACGTTGGAGTCGGCGTGCGCCCCGCCGTTGACGATGTTCATCATCGGGACCGGCAGCAGGTGCGCGTTCGGGCCGCCCAGATAGCGGAAAAGCTGCAGGCCGGCCGAGTCGGCGGCGGCCCGGGCGACCGCCATCGAGACGCCGATGATCGCGTTGGCGCCGAGCCGTGACTTGGTCGGCGTCCGGTCGAGATCGATCAGCGCCTGGTCCACCAGCCGCTGATCGTCGGCCTCGTGACCGAGCAGCTCCGGCTGGATCTCGTCCACCACGCTGTCGACGGCGCGGCTGACGCCCTTGCCGCCGAACTCGGCGCCGCCGTCGCGCAGCTCCACCGCCTCGAACGCGCCGGTGGACGCGCCTGACGGCACCCCGGCCCGGCCGACGGAGCCATCGTCAAGCACGACCTCGACCTCCACCGTCGGGTTGCCCCTGGAGTCCAGGATCTGCCTGGCATGCACCGCTTCAATCGACGCCACCGTCGGCTCCTTGCTTGTCTACGTGCCGTTAGGTTCCGGTATGGAGCCTAACGGAGTGCCACCGGGCCGGCATACCTGGCACGCCGATTGACTCGGCAAAACCCGTCCACGCCGTTCGCCCGGTGCATCCAGGCTAGCGGCGTTCCGGCGTCGCGCCCGGCGGACCTGGGGCAACAGGTGTTTCCCGAAAATTCGCGGAACGCGTTGTATTTTTTGACTACCCAAACTAATCGAACGGACATGTTCGATGAACTTAACTGCCATCGCCGTCGGCCATTTTCGATTACCTGAACAAGAAACTAACAATTCATTCTGAACCAGATCTTAAGTTTCTAAACTATTTGTCAGGCACGCTGCGCTGTAAAGTGGCACGGAGTGTGGCACCGACCGAAGGGTGGGGTTTGTGGAGGTCATACGCGTTCCTCGTATTGATGGCGCGCTGCTGTTCCGACCGGAGCCGCACGTGGACGAGCGGGGTTTCTTTTCCCGCACCTTCGATGCTGACGTAACGCGCGCAGCCGGGATCGACCCTGCGGGCTTCGCCCAGGACAGCCTCTCGCGGTCGGCCAAAGGCGTGATCCGCGGCATGCATCTGAGGAGCGGCCAAGGGGAGTCGAAGCTGGTTCGCTGCTCGTATGGCGCGGTGTTCGACGTGATCGTTGACCTGCGCCCCGGGTCGCCGACCAACGGTGACTGGGAAAGCTTCGAACTGCGCGACGACGAACAGGTCACGCTCTACGTGCCCGCCGGCTGCGCGCACGGGTTCCAGGCCCTGACCGATCCCGCGGACGTCTCCTACCGTATCGACCGCCCGCACGACCCAACCGATGACCTGTCCATCGCCTTCGATGATCCGGAACTGGCCATCCCGCGGCCGCTCCCCGTCTCCATGATGTCGAAGCGGGATAAAGACGCTCCCTCGTTGGCCAGCGTAAGGGCCCAGCTGGCGCAACGATTGGAAGGAAGGTGACCGTTGCTACCATTTGATCTCGCGATCCAAACGTATTCCAGGGGCACGCTGGTACACCTTAGCCGTGGCATAACAGCAGACATGTTCCTGTTTCACGGAAGCCTAAAGCGCAAGGGCTGGGTGACCGCGCAATTCGAGACCGAGCAGCAAGCCAAGGAGTACGCCGAGGCCCGTTCCCTGACCCGGCTGGACTCCCGGCATCGCGCGGCGCGGATAGAGCTGCTTCATGAACTCCTCGCCAAGTTCCCAGAAGGCGAGCTCCTCGACGCCGGGTGCGGCCCTGGCGTGCTCGCGCGCTCATTGCTTGACTCCCCCGCATACGACTACCGAATCACGATGGTCGACCAGTCGGAGGCGATGATCAAGTACTGTGTCACCCATACCGAAAGCGGCCAGGTCCGGGCGATGGTAGGCGACATCGAAAGCCTTCCGTTCGACGACGCCAGCTTCGACGTGACGATTTCCACCGGCGCTCTTGAGTACGCCGACGCCGGCGCTGCCGTGCGCCAGTTGTCCAGGGTGACCAGGCCCGGCGGGGCGGTGGTGGTCAGCATGCTTAATCCGCTCAGCCCGTACTGGATTACCGACTGGTTCCTGTACCGGCCGGCCGTTCGGTCCCTCGCCTGGGCGACGCGGATCCTGAGGATCCCTCATCGGCGCTACAACGGTGCGAGTCGCAGTGGGATCCGCGCGCTACGGTCCCGGGTACTGCGCCGGTACCTGCGGCAGTCCAGCCTCGTCCCTGTCGATGTCGTTTACTTCGGCCTCATCCCGCTCGTCCGGCCACTCGACCGGATCGCCGCGCTGCGGCGCTGGTCCGAGCGTCGCGGCGGGCAACTACAGACGACCAGAGGATGGAACCGGTGGATGGCCACTGGCTATGTAATTG
>DATATO010000324.1:0-16478 GCA_036268755.1 Mycobacteriales bacterium
AGTACTTCGGCTCCGTCATCCCCTCCGGAGACAACAAGTTCGCCGCGCTCAATACCGCGGTGTGGTCGGGCGGCTCGTTCATCTACGTGCCCAAGGGCGTGAAGGTCGACATCCCGCTGCAGGCCTACTTCCGGATCAACACCGAGAACATGGGTCAGTTCGAGCGGACGCTGATCATCGTCGACGAGGGCGCCTACGTGCACTATGTCGAGGGCTGCACCGCCCCGATCTACAGCTCGGACTCGCTGCACAGTGCGGTGGTGGAGATCATCGTGAAGCCGGGCGCGCGCTGTCGGTACACCACCATTCAGAACTGGTCCAACAACGTATATAACCTGGTCACCAAGCGCGCGGTTGCACATGCCGGCGCCACCATGGAATGGATCGACGGCAACATCGGGTCCAAGGTGACCATGAAGTACCCGTCGGTGTTCATGACCGGCGAGCATGCCAAGGGCGAGGTCATGTCCGTGGCCTTCGCCGGCGAGGGACAGCACCAGGACGCCGGCGCCAAGATGGTGCATGCCGCGCCGCATACCTCCTCCACCATCGTGAGTAAGTCGGTGGCCCGCGGCGGCGGTCGCACCAGCTACCGGGGGCTCGTGCAGGTGCTGGATGGTTCGGTGGGCTCGAAGTCCACCGTTAAGTGCGACGCGTTGCTCGTCGACAGCGTCAGCCGGTCCGACACCTACCCCTATGTCGACGTTCGCGAGGACGACGTGCAGATGGGTCACGAGGCCACGGTCTCCAAGGTGGGCGACGACCAGCTGTTCTACCTGATGAGCCGCGGTCTGTCCGAGGACGAGGCCATGGCGATGATCGTGCGCGGCTTCGTGGAGCCGATCGCGCGGGAGCTCCCCATGGAGTACGCCCTGGAGCTCAACCGACTTATCGAGCTGCAGATGGAAGGAGCGGTAGGTTAATGACCGCCCCCATGACACATACCGCCGGAAAGTCCGATCGCGCGGTGCTTGCCGAGCATTCGCACGGTGTGCCCGCCATTCCCACTAGCCGAGCCCAGCAGCGCAGTTCGAGGAACGTCGAGGATTTTCCGGTCATCACCGGGCGCGAGGAGGAGTGGCGGTTCACGCCGGTCCGCCGACTCCGCGGGCTTGCGACCGGCAGCTTCACCGCCGCCGAGGGGCCGGCCGGCTTCGAGCACGGCGAGCTTCCGTCGGGCGTCACCGTCTCGCGCGTCTCGCGCGAGACCGCGCAGTTCGGCGAGGTTCTCACCCCGTTCGATCGGGCCAGCGCGCAGGCCATGACCTCCGTCGCCGAGGTGGTGACAGTCTCGGTGGCGCCCGGTGTCGTAGTGACTGAGCCCGTCCATCTGACGTTCGCCGGCGCGGACGCCCGGCTGGGCGCCTCCTTCGGCCACACCCTGATCGAGGCGGGGGAGTCCTCGCAGGTGACGGTGATACTCGATCACGTCGGCTCGGCCACGCTTGCCGACAACGTGGAACTGCGGATCGCTGACAATGCCCGGCTTCGGCTCGTCAGCATCGCCGATTGGGATCGTGATTCCGTGCAGCTGCAGCACCAGAAAGCCCGGCTGGGACGCGATGCATCCCTGACGCACATCGCTGTGACGCTCGGTGGCGACGTGGTGCGGCAATACACCTCCGTCGAGTTCACCGGGCCCGGCGCGGAAGTAGACGCCTACGGCATCTACTTCGCCGATGCCGGCCAGCACATGGAGCACCGACTGCTGGTCGATCACAGCGTGCCGGATTGCCGCAGCAACGTCGCCTACCGCGGCGCGCTGCAGGGTCAGGACGCGCACACAGTGTGGGTGGGCGACGTGCTCATTCGCCCGGAGGCCACCGGTACCGAGACGTATGAGATCAACCGGAATTTGGTGCTTAGCGACGGCGCCCGCGCCGACAGCGTGCCGAATCTGGAGATCGAGACCGGCGAGATCGTCAGTGCCGGGCACGCCAGCGCCACCGGAAGATTCGACGATGAGCAGCTGTTCTACCTGCAGGCGCGGGGTATCCCCGAGGCCGAGGCGCGGCGGCTCGTGGTGCGGGGTTTCTTCGCGGAACTGGTGAACAAGATCGGCCTGGACTCCGTGCAGCAGCGGCTCATCGGTGCCGTCGAGGCCCGGCTCGCTTCGCAGGGAGTGTGAGGCGTGAGTAACGAACTGTCGGAAGCCACCTACCAACGGGTGTGCGCCGTCTCGGAGCTCTCCGACGATCAGCCGTTGGGGTTGGAGATCGGCGGCGAGCCCGTGGTGATCGTGCGGACCGGCGACGAGTACTTCGCGCTGCGTGACGTGTGCTCACACGCCGAGGTGGCGCTATCGGACGGCGAGATCGACTCCGACTGCAGCATCGAATGCTGGCTGCACGGCTCGAGGTTCGACCTGCGGACGGGGGAGCCGCTCGAGCTGCCCGCCACCGAACCGGTGCAAACCTATCCCGTCAAAGTTGAGGGCGACGACGTCTTGGTCGCCCTCGCCTCGCCACAGTAAGTACAGCTTTCATACGTTTCAGAGCAGGAGTTAAAGCAGTGAGCACGCTCGAGATCAAAGACGTACACGCCACAGTCAACACCGGTGACGAGGAGAAGCCGATCCTCAAGGGGGTCAACCTCACGGTGACCTCCGGCCAGACCCATGCGGTGATGGGACCGAACGGCTCCGGCAAGTCAACGCTGGCCTATGCCATCGCCGGCCACCCCCGCTACACCGTTACCAGCGGCGAGATCCTGCTGGACGGGCAGAACGTGCTCGAGTTGTCGGTGGACGAGCGCGCCCGGGCCGGTCTGTTCCTGGCCATGCAGTACCCCGTCGAGGTAGCCGGCGTCAGCGTGGCCAACTTCCTGCGCACCGCCGCGACCTCGCTGCGCGGTGAGCCGCCCGCGGTTCGCACCTGGGTGAAGGAAGTCAAGGCCGCCATGGACAAGCTGGGTATGGACCCCTCCTTCGCGGAGCGCAACGTCAACGAGGGTTTTTCCGGCGGTGAGAAGAAGCGTCACGAGATTCTGCAGCTGGAGCTGCTCAAGCCCAAGTTCGCGGTGCTCGACGAGACCGACTCCGGCCTCGACATCGACGCCCTGCGCGTGGTCTCCGAGGGTGTGAACCGAGTGCGTGAGTCCGGCGAGACCGGCGTGCTGCTGATCACCCACTACACCCGCATCCTGCGCTACATCAAGCCGGACGCGGTGCACGTCTTCGTCGGCGGCCGCGTCGTCGAGGAGGGCGGTCCAGAGCTGGCCGAGCGCCTCGAGGCCGAGGGATACGAGCGCTTTACTAACGATCGGCTCAGTATTCCATCGAAGGCCGCCGCATAGGGGACACCATGACCCATACCGTGATGCCGGGCGCTGGGCCCGCCGATGCCACCCTCCCTCGTGGAACGGGCGGTCTCGACGTGGCCGCGATCCGCGCCGACTTCCCGATCCTGAGCCGTACGGTCCGGGACGGAAAGCCGCTGGTCTATCTGGACTCCGGTGCCACCTCGCAGCGTCCCCGCCAGGTGCTCGACGCCGAGCGCGAGTTCCTGGAGCGGCACAATGCGGCCGTGCATCGCGGCGCGCATCAGCTGGCGGAGGAGGCGACGGACGCCTACGAACTGGCGCGCGAGCGCATCGCGGCTTTCGTCGGGGTGGGCTCCGGCGAGCTGGTGTTCACCAAGAACGCCACCGAGGGGATCAACCTGGTGGCGTATGCGATGAGCAATGCTTCCGTGGGAGACCGAGCGGGCAACCAAACAACCCCGGAGCAGTTCGCGCTTGGGCCGGGCGACGAGATCGTCATCACCGAGGCCGAGCATCACGCGAACCTGGTGCCGTGGCAGGAGCTGTGTCGCCGCACTGGTGCTACGCTGCGCTGGTATGGCGTCACGGACGACGGCCGCATCGACCTGGATTCGATTGAGCTCTCGCCTCGCACCAAGCTGGTGGCCTTCACCCATCAGTCCAACGTGACCGGCGCGATCTCCCCGGTAGCCGAGCTGACCGCCAGGGCCCGGGCGGTGGGCGCGCTGGTGTTGTTGGACGCCTGCCAGTCCGTGCCCCATTTCCCGGTCGACCTAGCCGAGCTGGACGTCGACTTCGCCGTGTTTTCGGGCCACAAGATGCTCGGTCCCTCCGGCATCGGCGTGCTGTATGGCCGGCGGAGTTTGCTCGAGGTCATGCCGCCATTCCTGACCGGCGGCTCGATGATCGAGACCGTACGGATGGAACGCACCACGTATGCGCCGCCGCCGCAGCGGTTCGAGGCGGGCGTGCCCATGACCTCGCAGGCCGTGGGCCTGGGCGCCGCCGTGGACTACCTCGCGGCCGTGGGTATGGCGGCGGTCGCGGCTCACGAGCACGGCCTCGCCGAGCGGACGTTGGCCGGCCTGGCAGAGATCGACGGCGTGCGGGTCATCGGCCCCACGGACATGGTCGAGCGCGGCGGCACGGTGTCGTTCGTCATCGACGGTATCCATCCGCACGACGCCGGGCAGGTGCTGGACTCGCTGGGTGTGGCAATCCGCGTTGGACATCACTGCGCGTGGCCGCTGCATCGTCGGTTCGGTATCCCGGGCACGGTTCGGGCCAGCTTCGCGCTGTACAACACCGAGGCCGAGGTGCAGGAGCTACTGTCGGGGGTGCGGGAAGCACAACGATTCTTCGGTACGAACGATAGACACAGTGGGATAGGGGGATAACTCGTGGCCAGCCCCGTGCAGCTGGAACAGCTGTATCAGGACATCATCCTGGATCATTACAAGCATCCGCACGGCAGTGGGCTGCGCGAGCCCTTCGACGGCGAGTCCGAGCAGTACAACCCCACTTGCGGCGACGAAATCACGCTGCGGGTAAGGCTCGACGGTGATAAGGTCGCCGACGTCTCCTACGCGGCGCAAGGCTGTTCGATCAGCCAGGCCGCGGCCTCGGTGCTGCACGATCAGGTCGCCGGCCGTTCGGTCGGCGCCGCGATGAGCATGTTCGACAACTTCGCCGAGCTGATGGCGAGCCGCGGTCAGCTGGAACCGGACGAGGACCTGCTGGGGGACGGGATCGCGTTCGCCGGCGTCTCCCGGTACCCGGCCCGAGTGAAGTGTGCCCTCATCAGCTGGATGGCATTCAAGGAAGCGACCGTCGCCGCATTGGCGGCCGACGTAGGGAGTAAGGCGCGATGACCGAAACGACTACGCAGGAGAAGACTCAGTCCGAGTCGGCCGCCGAGGCTGTATCGCCGATTCCGGACACCGTCACGGCGTCGTCCACGGCCGCCGGCACCGTCGCGGCGGTCGACGACGTCGAGGAGGCGTTGCGGGACGTCGTGGACCCCGAACTGGGCATCAACGTGGTTGATCTCGGCCTGGTGTACGGCGTCCATGTGGACGAATCCAACGTGGCCACGATCGACATGACGCTCACCTCCGCCGCGTGCCCGCTCACCGACGTCATCGAGGATCAGGTCCGGGCCGCACTCACCACCGGCGCCACGGGTGGCCTGTGCGCGGACTTCCGGATCAACTGGGTCTGGATGCCGCCGTGGGGGCCGGACAAGATCACCGACGAGGGTCGCGACCAGCTCCGAGCCTTGGGATTCAACGTCTAACTGCGGTAACGTTCAGCCCCCGCTACCGTCATGGTATGCAGTTTCTTTCGCAGCCCGTCGGCAACAGTGCGGCCGACCTCGAGCCTCTAGTCGCTGCCTCGGCGGGGCTTTCGCCGGAGCTACCCACTCCGAGTCTGGGCTTATTCATGGCAGAGGACACCGGTTTTGCGATCCCGGCGGCAACCTTCGGCGGCCTCGACGCGCGCAACCGCGTAGTAGTGGTCGGGGATGAGGCCAAGCTGCCTATGCAGCTGCGGTCGGCAGCCAGATTATCTCAGTTCCTGCCGGTGCCCGCCTCGTCCCGCCAGGAGTCGGCGGTCGTACTTTTCGTACCCGAGCGACCCGATCGACCGGTCGATTCCGGTCAACTGGCCGAAGCGACGGTCGATCTCGGAGCCGATCATGTCTTCCTGCTGCCGTGGGTCGACCTAGATCGGCAGGCCGCCCGCCGCGAGGCGTTTTTGCGGCGTGCGGAGGATGTCGGTGTTCCGGTAAGTGTTCTGCCCACCAGAGGTCTGCCGCTCGCCGGTGTCGCCCGAAAAATCACCGAGTTGAGCCGAAATGCCCGTTCGGACAACGTCCGACGGCCGTTCTATGTCGCAACCGCGGGATGGCGCGGTAGCCCGCGCGGATCGCATACCGGCGTGAGCGTGGTTCCTCGCGCGGCGAACCCTCCCGGCGCCGCACGTTGATGGCGGGGTGGACGGGCCCTAACGCCTGGCCCAGGAAGCTTCCCAGAGGTCCTCGGCGATTTCCCGGGCAAGCGTGACGATTGGCTCATTCTCGGGCACGCTCTCCAGCCGCAGCGCGAACTCCTCCAACAGATCCCTGGCGACAAGTAATCGCAGCCCTGATACCCGTACGAAATCCAGCGGGCTGGGACTGGTATCCGCGTCGGCGGCCGTCAGCTGTTCGCGCGTATCCGCGACATCCTCGGTGAGGAGGATGGGGCGGGACGCCGAGTTGCCGAACTCATCCTCGTAGTAGCGGGGGCCCCGCCGTGCGTAGGGGTCGCGCCAGGGGTCTATGCCGTCCGAGGAGCGGGCGTTGGTTGCGCTGTTGTCTGTAGCGGCACCAGATATTTCCATGCCAGATGGCTCGTTCACCCTTACGCTCCAAGGATAAATCGTGCGAAAGTTACCTACACTGTTAACGGTGCTTACGTCAGGGTAGTCGCGAACGGGGGCGACCGGCACCACTATGAGCCCAGAATCGAAAAGGCTTCAGGTTCTCGCCGTAAGTGACTATTGGAACTCCACCGACTTCACCGGCGGTGTGACCGTGCTCAACCGCGCGCTGTGCCGTGCCCTCGCCGATCGTGACGACATGGCGGTGACGTGTCGGGTCGGTGAGCCGGGTCCGATTCGAGACCCGCTCGTGACGATTCGGACCATGAGCTCCATACCCGGCGTGGATGCTAAGGGTCAGCTGCTGCGGCTTGACGGGCTACCGCGGAACGTCGATGTGATTGTCGGGCACTCGACTCATTCCGGCGGAGCCGCCCAATATCTGCGTGATCAGCGATACGCCGACGCGCTCAGCGTCCACCTTATGCACACCACGCCCGCCGAGTACGCCCGATACCGCGGCGATTCGGAGCTGGCGGATCTCAAAACCGAGCAGGAACGAACACTCATCGCCGGGGCCGACCTGGTGGTCGGGGTCGGTCCGTTGCTTAATCAGGAGGCGGCGCGATTGGCCCGATCGACGCTGTTCACCGCCGGCCGACAGCCCGCTATCCATGAGCTGATACCTGGCATGCCTTCCGACGGAATGGTGCGAAATCTACGCGGAATCCATCAGACGAAGTTCAACCTGCTGATGTCCGGCCGTATCCAAGACGAGGCGAAGCGAGCGGAAACCGCGGCAGCGGCGCTCCGACTCAGTCGCGCCAAGGGCCATGATGTCCATCTAACCGTGGTGGGTGTCCCAGCGAAATCCGTGCGGAAGGTGGAGGAGAAGCTATCGTTATTGGCCGGCAACTTAGTCAAGGTGGTGCCGTTTACCGGCAATCAGCATAACCTTGCAGTCCACATAGCCGAGGCGGATTTGGTGGTCGCGCCGGCGGTGCATGAGGACTGGGGCCTCGCTCCCTGGGAGGCGCTTGGTCGCCGGGTCCCGACGCTGCTTAGCGCCACCAGCGGGGTCGCGCGGTTCCTCAGCGACCCATCCCGGGTTCCACCGCACCTTGGCGCTGTTTTTACGGTCCCGGAGCCGGACGATGTGCGGGATCGGCCGGCGCTGTGGGCCGGTCGTATCGAGCGGTTCCTGGACAACCCTGATGCCTATGCCCGCCTCACCCACGAACTGGGCGACCTGCTGATACCGAAGTACACCTGGGGCCGGGCGGCGCGGAAACTGGGCGAGCACGTGCTGGCGATTTACGCGTCGCCGCGGCAGCGGCCGACCGCCACAGCCAGGCAACGAAGGCCGTCCCGGCCGTCGATCACTACCCCGGACCGGGCGCGGGTGTCTGTTTCGGCGCCTCGCAGCAAGGGAGTAGTCCGATGACGCCCGGTGACCGGTTGCCGCCGCGGCTTGCCGCCCACCTTTGCGAGTACGACCCGGCCGCTTCGGGACCGCGAAGTTTCAGCGCCGCCATTGAGGTCCTGGATCAGGCGCTTGCGTTGTGCGCGCGTGCGATCGATAGGGAGGAGCGACGGCCCGTCGTGGACCACGGACAGCTGGCCGGGCTGCGCGATCTGCATGCCACCTGCTTCCGGGAGCAACGTGCGCTGCGGCCGGCCGACGACGCGGCCGTGACGGCCGCCATCGCGCACTACGGGGCAGTGGCGCGACGACTCCGCGCCGACGCATGAACCACCTCTCTCCGGCGGACTTCGAGCTCTCGGCCGAACGGAACGCGGCCATACTGCGGTCCGAGATCCTTCCGCAGTTGCTCGATGGGTTAGCTCCTAGTGACGATCCACGGTTGGTTCTGGTGTTGGGTCAGTCCGGCGCCGGTAAGACCACACTGAGCCGCGATCTGGCCACCTCACTCGAGGGGAACGGCGCATCGGTGACGCTGGACTTTGACCGCCTCATGCGCTTCCACCCGGACTTTCCCGAGTTGCAGGAACGGTTCGAGCGAGACGTGCAGCTCTACGTCAAAGCCGACGTATCGATCTGGCTCGAAGAGCTGGGCCGCGAGGCTCGCCGCCGCGGGGTGCACGTCATCTGTGAGCTGACTGGGAGCAACCCGGACGCGGTTCGCGACACGGCCGAGTCCTACCGCGAACATGGATATGGCGTGGAGGCCGTGGTGTTGGCAGTGCCGAAGAGTGTCAGCCGTAAGGCGATCAGGCAGCGTTACCGACTACAGAAGGCGGCAGCCGGGTTCGGCCGGAATATCCCCGGCAAGTACCACGACCGTGCCTACGAGGGACTACTCGAGGTATGCGACGACATTGACCAGGGCCGCATTGCCGATGCCGTTACCGTGTTGGGCTGGGGATGCCGGCCGTTGTACTCGAACCAGCTGGCGGCGGACGGCCGATGGGCGCATTCCGGTAGCTGCCGAAGGGCCGTGGAGCGGGGGCGTGAGCGCCGGGCCGGGTCGCGACCTCCAAGAAAACGGTTCCTCCTGAAGGGTCGGAACGGTCCGATGAAATTCGGGCCCGCGGTAGGGCCACGGGCGGAACTCCGAATACGGCCTAGCCGTGGTCGCTGACCGTGAAAGCTAGGCTTGGTATGCGGTTTCTGGATGAAATACCTACAACGACCATGCCCCGAGGGTCGCTACCAGCTTCGAGCCATGGGGTTTAACGTCTAGCGGCGACGGAAGGGGCCCTTTGTCCGATTCTCCATCGCATCACCCAAGGTACGACCGTAGGCGCCGACAACTTTACGTCCCTCGGTTATGGCCTCATCGGCGGCCGCTTGATCCTCGGGCGCTCTCGTACGTTTTGCCTGCTCTGCCGCGTCCCGGGCATTGCTGGTGGCTTCGCCTACTTCGCGGGTAGTTTGTGGATTTTGCGCGTGATAGTCCCTTATGGCATCTTCATTAGGCATGTGATCCATTGTCTGCCTATTTAGGCCTATGTAACAGGCATCTCTCTAATTCTCCTGTATGTCACGCATCACATTTTATGCACCTTATTTTACGTCGTGGGCGATCTCGAGTTCCTTCAGGTGACGGTCCAACTCGCCGCCCATCCGCGAGCGGCCGGTTGTTAACTCCAATCCGCAGGCCGTTCCCCTCGAGCTATAAGGCATGGGGAGTCGCGTTAGAAAGAGCCGAAACTTCCCCGACATGCTGATACATCCGTCTCGCGTCAGCTTGCGAGAGGAGATCGCCATTGCAGCCCGGGGAAACGGGCAAAGTCTCGGTCCGTCGTTATCCATTCACAACCGTGTTCGATAGCGAGCGCGGCGAAGTAGGCATCAGGTATCAAGTTGCCCCTTGCCTTAGCTTGTCGGCAGAGTCTGAGAAATATCCGCCAATGGGCGTCTGTGGGCTCAACGGTGACCGAGTTCGGTGCGTCTTGGAGTTGTTGGCAGAATAAGCCGGCTTTCTCCAATGTGCTGGGCTCATGAAATATCCGTCGATTAATCACTATTCTGAGAAATCCGCTCAAGACAAGCGAGCTCACTCCAAAGGCCGCATCGTCGTTGACCTGGCCCGTTAGCCATTCCGCGTAAGCCTCATGATCGGGACTATCCCGGCGGAATGCGTATACCAGGACATTGACATCGCAGAGAATCACGAATCTTCCTCCATGATTTCCCACAATGAGGCGGAGTCATCGAGGTTGACCCCAGGCCGCAATCCCGAATTGGTGATGGGAGCGTCACTGATCAGAGAAATATGTCTTCGCCTTGATACTCGAGAACTGCGATGAGCGAAGGCCTCCCGCACCGCGGCTGTTATCACTTCGCTCATAGTTGTGCCGTTAGCTGCGGCACGTTTACGGGCTTCGACGAGAAGCTCGTCAGGCATTGAAAGGGTCGTTCGCATACATACAAGTGTATGCATTTGCGCATCTTGACGCACAAAGTTTCAGTCGCTCGTCTTGATGTTAGGAACGGGTAAAGTAGCCGCGGCTACTTTACCCGTTGGCTCGTGATTATTTGGGAGTGATGGATGACTAGACGTCAGAGCGTGCAGCCCGACGGGGTTGCCGTGCCGAAGGTGCCGTATTCGAGCGTCATAGTTAGCGGAGATCTGGTCTTCACCGCCGGACAGGCGCCATTCAACGCCGAGGGCACGCTGGTTTTGGATAGCTTCGATGATCAGGTGCATCAGACCATGCGAAACCTCGGCGCATGTCTTCAGTCAGCCGGTTGCGGCTTCGACGATGTTCTGAAGGTCACCGCCTATCTCACCGACCCGAGCTATTTTGCGCGGTACAACGAGATCTATGGACAGTACTTCTCGCAGCCGTATCCGGCGCGGACCACTCTCGTGGTCGGCCTGCTGGGATTCGACATTGAGATTGAGGCTGTCGCCCGTAAACTATAGGGGCCGACGACACCAACCATCGCGTACTAGGAGTGTGCGGCAGCTGGATGGCCGTCGTAGCTGCCTGGACCCGAGTTTCGCCCTACATCAGGGTGCGCAGCTTCATCAGGTCCATGAATCCCGCGTCCAGTTTGAGCCGGCTGGTCGCCCACGCGGTCGTCAAATTCAGCTCTCCGTTGGCCAGCGCCACCAGGTCATCGCTGCCCACCGTGAGCGTGATCTGCGCGGCGGGATCGGTGCCCTCAGTGATGTTCCGCAGCGTCCCGTCCATTAGCTGGGCGTGAAACCCCGCCGCCAAATCGGGGATGAAACACGACACCGCCCGTTGGAAATCGGCAACGTTTTTGCCGGCGCTAGCCGCCTGCATCTGCGCCGCGATGCCGCGCAGCGCGGTCTCGCATTCCTCGATCGTGGCCATGCCAGCCGCCTTTCCGTCGGTCCGATGATGGGTTCTACTAGCGTTATGCCCATGGAGTCCACCAATTCGATCGCGCAATCTACCGGGGAAACCGTGATTGCGACAGACGACACCACTATGAACGAAGCGGCCGCGGCCGCTTCTAAGCACTCAACCGGCCACCCGAGGGTCGATGAGCAGCTTCGCACGCTCGATTCCATTGCCGCTAGGCCGGTTTCGGAACATGTATCGATTTTTGAGGACGTACATCGCGCCCTCGGGGACGTGCTGCGCACCATCGACACCGACAGTCAGACCGAGAACGCGACCGGCAACGGCGATCCCGTGCCGGGCCGCGAATAGAGACGGCAGATAGTGACAGGACGCCGGCTATTACGTCTTCCACGTCCGGTTTCTTGTCCACAACTGATCGGAGATCCCACCAGACCCTAGTACGCTCGGTTCCGGCCGGAGCAGTGTCGAATTTGTAGCAGCGAATTTGGAGAGTTGGGTAACGTGCCGCGTCGAGGTCGGTTAGACGCCGAACTAGTACGCCGCGGGCTGGCGCGCAGCCGACAGCAGGCGGCGGAGCTGATCGCGTCCGGGGCCGTGCGCGTTGGGGGTCAGGTCGCCATCAAGTCAGCCAGCATGGTCGATACCGCAGCTCCCGTGACGGTTGTGGCCGATTCCGGCCAGCAGTTCGTCTCCCGGGGCGCCCACAAGCTTATCGGCGCGCTCGAGGAGTTCGCCCCGCGAGGACTGTCGGTCAAGGAGAAACGTTGCCTGGACGCCGGCGCCTCCACCGGAGGGTTCACCCAGGTGCTGCTGGACGCCGGAGCCGCCCACGTGGTCGCGGTCGACGTCGGCTACGGGCAGTTGGCCTGGCGGCTGCGCACCGACGAGCGGGTCACGGTGCGCGACCGCATCAACGCGCGGGCACTCACCCCGGATGACATCGGCGGCGCGGCGGCCGTAACTGTCGCTGATCTATCGTTTATCTCGTTGCGGCTGGTACTGCCGGCGCTGGTGGCATGCGCGGCGGCCGGCGGGGACATCATTCCCATGGTGAAACCACAGTTCGAGATCGGAAAGCAACAGCTTGGCGCGGGGGGAGTGGTACGTGAGCCGGAACTATGGGCTTCTGCGGTGCGCTCGGTCGCCGGGACGGCCGCCGAACTGGGATGGGGCGTGGCCGGCATGACGCCCAGTCCGCTTCCCGGACCCGCCGGCAACCGTGAGTTCTTCCTGTGGCTGCGCTCGGACGCCCCACCGGTCGACGATGCCGCCGTGACTGCGTTGGTGCAGTCATGACCCGGCGCGCGCTGTTGGTCGTCCATACCGGACGGTCCGGTGCGGTGACTCATGCCCGCCGTGCCGCCTTCGAACTGATGTCGGCGGGATTCGTCGTGGACGTCCTGGACACCGAGGCGGCCGAGCTGGGCCTCGCCGACTGTTCGCCCGTGACGGCAGTGACCGAGGGGACCGAGATCGTGCTAGCGCTCGGCGGCGACGGCACGGTCCTGCGCGGCGCGGAACTCGCCCGCCCGGCCCACGTGCCGCTGTACGGCGTCAACTTCGGCCGGATGGGCTTCCTCACCGGGGCCGAGGTGGAGGATCTGGACCAGGTGTTGCGACAGGTAGTGGACCGCGGCTACCACACCACCACTCGGATGACGCTGGATGTCGAGGTGACGCACCGCGACGAGTACGCGTCCGGTCCGACCAGCCAGTGGGCGCTCAACGAGGCGTCGCTCGAGCGGACCCCCGGCGCGCCAATGCTGGAGGTGCTGCTGTCCGTGGACGGCGAACCGGTCTCGCGGTGGGGGTGCGACGGAGTGGTGTGCGCGACGCCGACCGGGTCGACGGCGCACGCCTTTTCCGCGGGGGGGCCGGTGATGTGGCCGAACGTGGATGCGCTGCTCGTGGTGCCCAACGCCGCCCACGCCCTGTTCAGCCGTCCGCTCGTGATCGGCCCGGACTCGCAAATCAGCCTCACTGCGGGACGGGCGACCGACGCTCGGCTGGCCTGCGACGGACGGCGCGGCCTCAAGGTTCACCCCGGCGACATCGTGCGGGTCCGGCGCGGCGAACATCCACTGTTCCTTGCGAACCTCACGCCGCCGAACTTTGCGCACCGGCTAGTGGCCAAGTTTCAGCTTCCGGTGGCCGGCTGGCGCCGCGACCGATCCGACGATAAGGATTCTGACGGCGACACAACCGTAGACAACGTCATAGGAGGTGGTTAACGTCGCTGGCGTGCTGTCGGAGATTCGAATTCAGGGGCTCGGCGTCATCGCCGATGCCACGCTAGACCCATGCGGTGGATTCACCGTCATCACGGGTGAAACCGGTGCAGGTAAGACCATGGTCGTGGCGGGACTCGGCCTGCTGCTCGGCGGCAAGCCCGACTCCGCCCGGGTCCGTTCGGGCAGCGACCGTGCCCTCGTTGAGGGCCGGGTACGTCTTCCCGAGGCGGAGGATGCCGATCCGGACCTGGCGGATCTTCGCCAACAGCTGGACTTGCTCGGCGCCGAGCTGGATGCCGACGGCAGCCTGATCATCTCCCGCACAGTGCATGCGGAGGGTCGTTCCCGTGCCCATGCCGGTGGCCGAAGCGTGCCGGCCAGTACCTTAGCCGCGCTGGGGGAGCGGCTCGTCACCGTGCACGGCCAGTCCCAGCAGCTGCATTTGCTGCGGCCCGCGCAGCAGCGCGCCGCCCTCGACGGTTACGCCGGCCCCGAGGTAAGCGGCCTACTCGATGAGCATCGCGCCTGCTATCAACGATGGCGGCAGGTGGCGGCCGAGCTGGCGGACTGGACCGCCAGGTCCGCGCAGCGGGATGCCGAAATCGTGGAGCTCACGCGCGGGCTGGCTCACGTGGACGCAGTGAACCCGGAGGCCGGCGAGGACGCCGCCCTACGGGAGGAATCGTCCCGGCTTGAGCACGCCGAGGAGCTGCAGACGGCCGCCGCCCGGGCGCATGAGGCATTGGTGGGGGATCCGGTAGGCGCTGTAGAGGAGCAGCCCGATGCCGCCGGGCTGCTGGGTGCCGCCCGCGGGGAGTTACACGCGGTGGCGCACCTGGACTCGAGCCTTGCCGGCTACGCGCAGCGCGCCGACGAGCTCACCGCTCTGGCCAGCGACCTGGCCGCCGATCTGGCATCGTATCGGGAGTCGGTGGAATCCGATCCCACGCGGCTCGCGGCGGTGCATGAGCGCCGCGCCGCCCTCACCCAGCTGATTCGTTCCTATGGCGGCGGTGAGGATGCCGATCTCGCGTCCGTTCTCGCCTGGGCGGAACGGGCCCGCGTCCGACTGCTGGAACTCGAGAGCTCTTCGACGAGTCTCGACGAGCTCCGGTCTCGGGGCGAGGAGCTGGCGGGAGAACTCGGCGAGTTGGCGGCCAAGTTATCGGCGGCCCGCGAACGTGCGTCGGAGCGGTTCGGCGCGGACGTCACGGCCGAGCTCGCCGGGCTGGCGATGCCGCACGCCCGCGTGGCCGCACAGGTGTCGCAGCGTGAGGTCGGTGACGACGAGCAGATCGCGTTGCTGCTCGACGGTCGCCGGCTGGCCGTGGGTCCGGACGGGATAGACGAGGTGGAGTTGCTGCTCACGCCGCATCCCGGGTCGCCAGCGTTGCCGCTGCACCGGGGTGCCTCCGGCGGTGAGCTGTCTCGGATCATGCTCGCGGTCGAGGTGGTGCTCGCCTCGGTGAGCTCGCCGGGAACCATGGTGTTTGACGAGGTGGACGCCGGGGTGGGCGGTAAGGCCGCGATCGAGGTCGGGCGCCGGCTGGCCAAGCTGGCCCGCAACCATCAGGTGTTGGTGGTGACCCACCTGCCGCAGGTGGCCGCGTTCGCCGATCAGCACGTGGTGGTCGTCAAGGACGCGGACGGCTCGGTGACGACTTCCGGGCTGCGCACGCTGACCGCGGGGGAGCGGCCGTCCGAGCTGGCGCGGATGCTCGCCGGCATGGCGGATTCCGAGACCGGCATCGCCCACGCCCAGGAACTCCTGGACATGGCCCGCGAGACGGGTTAGTCGACGACGTTAGAGGTCATCTGGGAAGAGGCGGAAGACCTTATGGTCGGTCAGGGGAGCTATAGCGCGAAAGTCGCGGCGGTCGAGAGTAAGAATAGTGTCAGTCTCATATCGTTCTGCCAGAACTACGTTGACTGCATCAGCGAGGTCAAGGCGTAGGTCTGTGTAGCCGTCCTGAACCATGCGGGCTTTACGCAAGATAGCGGCGGATACATCAGGCACGGTTACAGCTCCGGCCCGCTCGGAGGTCAGCAGCCAGTCATTGACTCTATAGGCTGCGTGTCTACCCACATTCCTAGTAGTGATGTGCTCAATTTCTAGAAACACCAAAGGCGAGATGACCATAAGTGAGACCTGGCGCAGTGCGGTGCGTGCGGCTTCATGTTCGGAGTCGGCAGTGTTGAGCGTGGCTACCAAGCCAGAAGTATCCCCGATTACGATCACTGAGAGCCTGCGACAGCGTCAGTGATGGTTTCGTGGATTTCCTCAGCGCTAACTGGGCGGCCGAAATCTAACCGAGGAATATCCCACTCGCCTTCCCAGCGCTGGGTGCGGACAGCAGCCAGGTGGAAAGCCTCGCGGAAATACTCTGACTCCGGACGGCCCTCACGCGCGGCCGCCTGCTTGATGAGTGCGAGATCTGCCTCGTCGACCATGACGGTCGTTTTTTTAAGACCCATGGGGTTATGGTACCAGCGCCATATGGTGAGGCTATTGGCTCCTGCCGTTCCCACAGGTCGGTGGGCGAACTCGACGGCAGGGTAGTTTTGAAGAGTCAGAATACGATGCCGTCGAGTTCATCGACAGCATCAGTGGCGGTCACAGCACCCCTCGAAGCGACACTTCCCGCGGCGGCGCGCCGCGGGGCTGGGCCTGCGCGGCTTCCCAGAACCGAGATGAGAAGATCAAGAGCTATGGGACTCCTCACCCTGCGACGTAACCGCCCAGCTGGAAAACCAGGTGTGGTGGGTACCGCGCGGCTCGATCGTCGTACCAAGCGGCTCACCGGCCGGCTCGAACTT
>DATATO010000325.1:0-14710 GCA_036268755.1 Mycobacteriales bacterium
GCGGCCGGGTGCTTGACGTTCCACCACCGCACCCCGCCCGCATGGCTATGCGCGCCCGGCCCGAACCCCCACCAGTCGCCGCCGCGCCAGTACAGCTCGTTATGCCGACACCGATCGCCCGGCGTCCGTGCCCAGTTGGAGATCTCGTACCAGGAGAAGCCGGCCTCAGACAGAATCCGGTCGGCGAGCTGGTAGCGGTCGGCGAGCACGTCGTCATCGATCATCGCGAGCTCGCCCCGCGCGACCTGCCGCGCCATCCGGGTGCCGGGTTCCACGGTGAGCGCATACGCCGAGATGTGATCCACATCCGCGGATATTGCCGCCTGTAACGAGGCCCGCCAGTCGTCATCGCTCTCGGTGGGCGTGCCGTAAATGAGGTCGAGGCTGACGTGAGCGAAACCCTCGGTTCGGGCCTGTTTCGCGGCCTCGAGCGCCCGCCCCGGCGTATGTGATCGGTCGAGCACCGACAGCACATGTTCCACCGCCGACTGCATGCCCAGCGAGATGCGGGTGAAACCGGCGGTACGCAACTCAGCAAGTTGCCGGGCGGTGACCGACTCCGGGTTGGCCTCGGTGGTGATCTCCGCGTCAGGGGCCAGGCCGAAAGTCTCGTCCAGCCGCCGCAGTATCCCGCCGAGCTGATCCGGTGCCAACTGCGTGGGAGTTCCGCCGCCGATGAACACGGTATCCACTATCGGCAGGGCCCGCGAGCCATCCTCGGACAACACCCGTGCCGCAAGTTCGACCTCCGCCATAACCGCGGTGAGATACGACGTCACCTCGTCGGATTGGCTCAGCCCGGTAGTTGAGTTACCCAGCTCCCCAGGCGTGTAGGTGTTGAAGTCGCAATAACCGCAGCGAGTGGCGCAGTACGGCACATGAACATAGGCGCCGAAGCGGTCTCCCGACCGGATCTCCCCGGGCACTACCTGCAGCCCCGCCAGGGCGTGGGGAGGCAGCGAGCCGTCGGGGGGTGCGGCTTCGCCGTCGGGCTGGGTGGGGCACACGTGATAAGTGTCCCCGGCGGGGCCGCGTTCGTTCTCTAAGGGGTGAGACGCACTAGTCTGCATCGCATGGGCGATCACTTACGCGGCGATTTCGGGGCCGGCATCACCACAATTACGTTGGATTCGCAGCACAACAGAAACGCGCTTTCCGGCCCGCTGTTGCGCGAATTCGTCTCCGAGCTCGAACGTATCGATCTCGAGCAGACTCGCGTGGTGGTGCTGCGGCACGTAGGGCCCGCCTTCTGCTCCGGAGTCGACCTCCGGGCAGGTGACGTCTCGGCCATGGCCGAACTCCCGCCGCTGCTCGAGTCGCTGTGGAACCTGTCGGCTCCCGTCATCGCGGTGATCGACGGTGCGGTGCGGGGCGGCGGCATGGGAATCATCGCGACAGCGGACATCGTCCTGTCGACTCCGGAGTCGAGCTTCGGACTCAGTGAGGTACGGATAGGGGTGACACCGACGACCATTTGGCCATTGGTGGCACAGCGCCTTGTACCGTCCGCTCAATATTTGGCGTTGACGGGCGAAGCGTTCGACGGGCTGCACGCCGCCCGAGTCGGGTTCGTTACCGAGACCCACAGCGGCGTCGAGCTCGAGGCCGAACTCGATCGATATGTGAACGGCATTCTCTGCTCGGCACCCAACGCGGTCGCCGCCACCAAGCGAATGCTCCGGTTGCATAGCGGGCCGCTCAATGCGGGCGACGACCTCTCGGCCGTGCTCGATCCGCTAGCCGAAGACTCGATCGCTCGATTCCAGTCCCCGGAAGCCGAAGAGGGCATCGCAGCCTTCCTCGAGAAGCGTTCGCCTAGGTGGGCACCGCAACGGGCCTGACGGCGTGGCTGTCTGACAGCCGATATGCGGTCGCCCAGTAGTATTTCCTCGGCGAGGAGGAACACTGCCATGCCTAAGCCACTGCGGGCCCTCAGCATTGGCGCGATCACCGTTGGTCTGTGCGTCGCGCTGATCGCGGTCGCGGGCTACGTACTCGTCCGGTGCACCGACGTCAGGGTTCCGTTTATCTCCGACACATGCCGCGCCTACGGCAACGACCATGTGGTCCGGCTTAAACCAACCCAGTTGACCTACGCGGCCACCATCGCCGCCGTCGGAACCACACACGGGATGGGCGACCAGGGTATCGCCGTCGCGCTGGCCACGGCGATGCAGGAATCCAAACTGCACAACCTGTCCCACGGCGACCGCGATTCGGTCGGACTGTTTCAACAGCGGCCGTCACAGGGATGGGGAACCGCCGAGCAGCTGCAGGACCCTCACTACGCAAGCACCGAATTCTTCATCGGTCTGCGCAGGGTGAAGGGCTGGGCCACGATGCCGATCGGCGACGCCGCCCAGGCCGTGCAGCGAAGCGCCCACCCCACCGCGTACGGCAAGTGGGTGGCCGACGCCGCAGCGCTGACACGGGCGTTCACCGGTCAA
The DNA here is from genome assembly GCA_036268755.1 of Mycobacteriales bacterium. Classification (GTDB taxonomy): domain Bacteria; phylum Actinomycetota; class Actinomycetes; order Mycobacteriales; family QHCE01; genus DATATO01. The sequence goes on from DATATO010000325.1 coordinate 2,448, forward strand.
GAAACCCAGGCCGTGACGTGCAAGTTACGCGAGAGCGCCAAGCTCTCGGGCGACAAGGCGGCGGATGGGATCCGGCGCGAATATGCCCGAGACTACGACAATCCGAACCTGCATACCTCCGCTAACAGCGAAGGCCCCAAGCTCACGCTCAAAGTGCCGGTGAACCGCACATCAGGCAAGAATCGCGCGAACGGATCGGTGACGGGATGGCGCGCCGCGCACTGGTTCGTCGCGAAGTCACGCGACTACGGAGTGACCCGGGTGTCCTATGCGGGCGCACGCTGGAGTGCGTCCTCAGGCAAATGGGAAAAACGCAACTCCGCCGAGGCGCAGGAACTCACCATCCAGCTCAAGGACTAGCGGGACTCGGTGATGTGGCCGCTGCCGCCAAATGAGTCCGCGCGAACTGCAGCGACTCGACTACATCGGCCTCGCGCTGCTGCTGACCGCGCACTGACCGGGTGCTAATTTCCAACGCCACCGAACCGGCGAAGCCCCGCTCCACCAGCGCTTGCAACACCTCCGAGCAGGGTTGGTTCCCCCGGCCCGGCACCAGGTGTTCGTCTCGCGGATGTCCGGTCCCGTCGCCCAGGTGCAGGTGGGAGAGGGCCTCACCCATACGGTCGAGAATGTCGAAAATATCGGCCTTGGCGACCGCGGCATGAGAGATATCCAGGGTGTAGTTGCGGAAGCCACCAAGCACGCTGGGGTCCCAGTGCCCGTAATAGGAGCACCATTGCCGCTTACCGGCCCGAATCGGAAACATATTTTCGACGGCTACCTGAACGCCGTGCGCGTCCTCGAGCCGATGGACCTGGCCGGCGAAATTGCGACCATACTCCCGCTGCCAGCGAAACGGCGGATGAACCACGACCTTGTCCGCACCCACCTTCGCCGCGGTTTGCGCGGCGCGGTCGAGCCGCACGACCGGATCCCAGGACCACACGCGCTGCGTCCAGATCAGGCACGGGGCATGCACGGCCAGGATCGGCGTCCCGTATTTGTGCGCGAGCTCCAGCAACGCATCGGAATCCTGCGAGACGGGATCCTGCCAGACCATCACCTCGACGCCGTCGTAGCCGGCGGCGGCCGCCATCTCGAATGCCGCCGCCGTCCGCTCGGGATAGACGGAGGCTGTGGACAGCAGCACGGGGATGGGCGTCACCCTTCCCAGAGTACCTATCGGGCTTGGACCCGGTCGAAGGATAGGCAAAGTAGGGCAGCCCTACTTGCCCTGATTCTTCACCGCCTCGACGGCGGCGGCGGCCGCGGCCGGGTCGAGGTACTGCCCGCCGGGCACCGCAGGTCGCAGCGCGGAGTCGAGGTCGTAGCGCAGTGGGATACCGGTCGGGATGTTCAGGCCGACGATCTCGTCGTCGCCGATGCCGTCCAGGTGCTTGACAAGCGCCCGCAACGAGTTACCGTGCGCGGCGATCATGACGGTACGGCCGGTGAGCAGCTGCGGAACCACGGCGTCGTACCAGTAGGGGAGGGTGCGCTTTAACACGTCATCGAGGCATTCGGTGCGCGGCCGCAGCTCCGGCGGCAGCTGAGCGTAACGCGGGTCGTGGAACTGGGAGTACTCGGCGTCCTCGGCCAGCCGGGGCGGCGGCACGTCATAGGAGCGGCGCCAGCGCATGAACTGTTCCTCGCCGAACTCCTCGCGGGTCTGCTTCTTGTCCTTGCCCTGCAGCGCCCCGTAATGCCGCTCATTGAGCCGCCAGGATCGGTGTACCGGGATCCAGTGCCGGTCGCAGCCGTGCAGCGCGATCTCGCTGGTGCGGATGGCGCGTCGCAGCAGGGAGGTGTGCACAACGTCAGGCAACGCATCGGCGTCTAGCAACAGCTGAGCGGCGCGGCGCGCCTCGTCCTCACCCTGCGCCGAGAGGTCGACATCGACCCAGCCGGTGAAGAGATTCTTGGCGTTCCATTCGCTTTCACCGTGGCGCAACAGAACGAGGGTCCCAGGCGTGGCAACAGTCATGTGGTTAGCCTGCCACTGCCCTGTGACACACCCACAGAGACCCCGGGCCCTTCCGGCGTTTTGTGAAGAAATGTCGCAGACCTTGGGTTCAGGGGGCATGGTTTCACAAAATGCCGGAAGCGGGCGAGCGGCTTTTGGACCTATTCGGAACGGGGCGCGACTCCGACGAGAATCGTGTCCACTATCCGCCCTAGATCCTCATCGGTATAGGTGTCGGCGCGGCTTAGGTGACAGACCAGCATCGGCGCCGACAACATGTCGGTAGCGAGCTCGAGGTCAACGTCCGCCCGAATCAAACCCTCGGCGATCCCCCGACGCAAAATGCCATAAACCACTTCACGTCGAGGTGTCACCACTCGGTCGCGGAACTGGGTAACGAGTTCGGGGCAACATTCCCGCTCGGCCATCAGCCGGGGCATGATCCTCGAGCCGAGATCGTTAGGGAACCGCTTACGCATCCGCTTGAGCATGGCGACGAGGTCTCCGCGCACCGACTCACCCGGAGCCCGCATTGGCCGCCCCTTGAGGTGAACCATGGCGTCGAGAATGAGCTCGTTCTTGTTGGGCCAGCGGCGGTAGACCGTAGTCTTGGCGATCCCGGCCGCCGAGGCCACTGTCTCGATGCCGAAGCCGTGCACGCCGTGCTCCGCGAGCAGTTCCAGCGTTGCCTGCAGCGCGGACTGCTCCGCCTGCTCACTGCGCGGCCGACCGGGCCGCCGGGGCGATGACGTCCGGGGATCAACGGTCCGATCATTGCTGTCGGCGACGGCGCCCTGCGGGCTCATCTACCCACCCCCACTATCTCTGGCTCGCGCGGCGGCTCACCGCTCGCCGCCGCGGCAAAGCGATCTACCTGGCTACTGGCCTCATGCTTGCCGGCCGCGGCCCGCTTGTTAGGCAGGTAGATGCCCACCACGACCGACGCGACCAGCAAGACTCCCATAGACCATAGCGAAGCCGTGTGCATGGCGGTCATGAAGGAGTTCTTCGCCGAGTCGACCAGCTCCGGTACCTGACGCAGGAACGTCGGGGAAAGCCGGCCGTCCTTCACAGACTGGGTGGCATTGGCGACGGCATTGAGCGTGCCCCCGATCGACTCGCCGGCCTCGTGGCGCGAACCGGCCGGGAGGGCGTTCACTTTATCGCCAAGGGCGGCGCGGTAGGAGGCGGACAGAATTGAGCCGATGATGGCCACGCCAAAGGCGCCGCCCAGCATGCGGACCGTGTTGTTGACCGCGCTGCCGGCCCCGGCCTTGGCCCGGGGGATGGTGCTCATCACGGACTCCGTCGCCGGTGCCATGATGCTTCCCATGCCGAGGCCGAGCGCCAGCCCCAGCAGCTCCACTAGCGCGATCGGGGTGTCCCGCCCCACGAGGTGATAGGCGCCCATCGCGAGCGCGGCGACCACCATGCCGGTCGTGACGACGACCTTGGTGCCGAACCGCCGGGCGTTACGGGCGGACGTGGTGCCCGCGACCAGCAGCCCCAGCGCAACGGGCGAAACCAGGGCCCCCGCCGCCAGCGGCTCGTAGCCGCGCACGGCCTGCAGGTAGAACGTCGTGTAGAAGATCGAGCCGGACAGAGCGAAGAATGTCAGGGTGATCGCGGCGGAAGCCGCGGCGAACGCCGGCTTCTTGAACAGGCTGACGTCTAATGCCGGGTGAGAAATCCTGCGCTCCACCAGTACAAATGCCGCCAGCAAGAGCACTCCGGCCGCGATCGGACCGGCGACCTTGAGGCTGCCCCATTCGGTGCTGTTGCCGCCGGAGATGATGCCGTACACCAGCGCCGTCACGCCGGCGATCGACAGCACCACCCCGATGGGATCCAGTGGCTTCGGATCGGGGTCGGAAGACTCGGGCACCACCAGCATCACCAACGTCACGCCGATGATCACGATGGGAACGTTGATCAGGAAGATCGAGCCCCACCAGAAGTGCTCCAGCAGCAGACCGCCGGTGACGGGACCGATAGCCACGGCAAGACCGGCGAAACCGGCCCAAATCCCCAGTGCCTTTGGGCGCTCCGAGCCGGTGAAAACGTTGGTGAGGAGGGAGAGCGTCTGCGGCTGCACCATGGCGGCGCCGACACCCATCAGGGCTCGGGTGGCAATCAGCATCCCCGGCGAGCTACTCCAGGCGGACAACGCGGAGGAGGCACCGAACAAGAGGAGGCCGATGACCAGCAACCGACGACGGCCGAGCCGATCGCCGAGCACACCGAAGGTGAACATCAACCCGGCAAATACCAGCGTGAAGGCGTTGATCGCCCATTCCAGCTGGCTCTGACTGGCGCCAAGGTCCTGCTGGATCGTTTTCAACGCAACGTTGAGAATGGTGTTGTCGAGAATGACGACTAACAGCGCAAGGACCAGCACCGCCAAGATGCCCCAGCGGCGGCGATGAATAGTTTGGGCGTCCAAGACGGGCTCCGACCATAGGCTTTTCGACGAGGGTGTGTCGCTACGCAAAGCTTAGATTGGCAATTTAGATACGCAACCGTATCGGTTTTTATGTTACTCAAGTCACTGGTGCCGGATATACCGCTATGCGGCCGGTGCGAGTCCCCTCGGATTATCGCGATACTCCCGCCGATGCGCCCGAACGGCCGCCGCGGCGCGGCGGCGCTTCTGGCGTGGGCCCCGCGCATTGACCCGTTTGAGGTAGTCCTCCGGGGTCTCACTGAACATCTTGGCGAAACCCGGTTTCAGCACCTTGGCGTGGAGGATCTTCCCCGGCGTGTGTTGCGGATCCCCAAGGCACAATTTGGCAAGCCAAGAATGAAACCGGCCGGCCTCGGACGTGTCCTGCTGCGACCGGGCCTGACCCTGGGGATCGGAGGCGCCGTTCCACCACTCACCCATGCCCGGGTACATCGAGGCCACCGCACACCTCCCAGGCCAACTCGTCGAGGACTCCCTGCCGAGTCTAACGGACGAAATCTCGCCATAACGGAATTAGCCAGTATTTGCCAATTCGCAGGATCGCGACATCGACAGCCGCTCGTACTGTTCCATCAGCCCGTCGACGGTGCGCTCCCACGACAGGCTTCTCGAGCGGCGGATCGCGCCGACGGAGAGCCTCGGCCGCCACAGCGGATCCTCGGCAAACCTCGCGAGCGCCTCGGCGTAATCGGCGGGGTCATGGCTCGGAACGAGCACGCCCGAGCACCCATCCCGCACCACCGTGGCCAGGCCGCCTACCTCGGCGGCGACGACCGGGGTGCCCACGGCCTGCGACTCCGCGGCGACCAACCCGAAGGACTCGCTCCGGCTGGGCACCACTGTGACATCCGCGGCACGGTACAGCAGGACCAGCTCCGCCGGCGGCAACGGGTCGATGAATCGAACCAGCTCCGCGATCCCCAGCTCCGCGGCGAGCTTCGGCATGGCCATCCCCGAGTCGATTCCGCTGCGGCCGCCGCAGATGGCCACCACCAGCCGATCGCGCAACCACGGTGCCCGGCGCAGCAGCAGCGCGGCAGCCTTCAACAGCACGTCAGGGCTTTTCAGCCGCTGCATCCGACCGACGAACAACAGCACGAGGGCATCGTCGGCGAAGAAGAACCGTCGGCGGGCCTCGGCCACATCGCCGGGCGTGAAGACGTCGAGATCCACGCCGGGGCTCACGACGTGCATAGGAGCGGCGTCCCGGTACAGCCGCCGAAGTTCAGCGGCCTCGTGCTCGGTGCTCACGACGAGCGCCGAAGCGGCGGCGACTATCGCCGCCTCGCTACTCGTGCGACGGAACGGCTCCGGTCGATCGCCGGGCGCCAGATGAGAGTTCTTCATCTCGGCCCAGGTGTGGCCGGTGTGCAGCAGCGGGGCGTTCCATCGGCTGGCCACGCGACCGCCGACCTGGCCGGACAGCCAGTAATGGGAGTGCACGGCGTCGTAACCCGCGCCGCAACTGGGGTACTGATTCGCGAGACCGGTGCGCAGCACCCCCCAGGTGAACTCGCAGACCAGATCGGGGAGATCTTCCTTGTTATCGCCCTCGAACGGGCCCGCGGGCACATGGCGGAGCGTCAGGCCCGGCTCTACCTCAACGATGGGAGGCAGGTCCGACGAAACCGCCCGAGTGAAAACGTCGACCTCAACGCCTCGACGTGCCAGCCGCCGCGAGGTCTGGTCAATATAGACATTCATGCCGCCGGCGTCTTTACTACCCGGCTGCTCCAGCGGGGAGGTATGCATCGAAATGACGGCTATCCGCGAAACCACGACGACAGTTTCTCCCCCCGATGAACTCGCTACTCAGGTACTCCAACCCCGTCGCGGCAGGCGTTATTCCTGGCGGTATAGCAGTCACAACCGTTCGGCGACGAATACCGGTTCAGGGTCCAGCCTCACACCGTACCGGCGAAAAACTTCCGCACGGATGGTTCGCGCAAACTCGACCAACTCGCCCGTAGTTCCGCCCCGATTTACTAGCGCCAACGTGTGTTTGGATGAAATACCCACGCCGCCGGCTTGATACCCCTTGGTGAAGCCGGCGTGCTCGATAAGCCAGGCAGCCGCCAGCTTCATCCGCCCGTCCGGCTGGGTCCAGTGCGGCACGTCGTCGTCCCCGCCGATGCGTTCCAACAGGGCCTCGTCCACGACCGGGTTGGTGAAGAACGAGCCGACACTCCGGGTGTCGGGGTCGTTTGGATCGATCACCATGCCCTTGCCGCGGCGCAGCTCCAGCACGGTTCGGCGGACCTGTTTCAGTGGCGGGCGTAGATCGTCGCCCAGTCGTCGAGTCAGCTCGCCGTAGCGCAGCGGGCCGCCGCAGTCGTCTCGGCGCAGCCGAAGCGTCACATCCAGCACCAGGTATCGCGACGAGCCCTTCAACGCACTGGTGCGGTAGGCGAGGCCGCAGTCGGCGGCGGTCAGTTCCACGACGCGGTCCAACTCGCGGTCGTACACCGTGATGTGGGAGAGCACGTCGGCAATCTCCTGGCCATAGGCGCCCACGTTCTGGATCGGCGTGGCTCCCACCGAACCCGGAATCCCCGAGAGGCATTCGATGCCGGCCAGCGAGCCGTCCACAGTCCAGGCCACCAGCTCGTCGAGCCGATGTCCGGCCGCTGCCCTGACGCTGACTCCGTCACGGCCCTCGCCGAGGATCGCGATGCCCCGGGAACGCAGCAGGATCGTCGTTCCCGCAAAACCGGCGTCACCGATCACGACGTTGCTGCCGCCGGCCAGCACGAGCACGGCCTCGTCGTCCGCCAGCGCCTGGCGCATCGCCTGCACGGCCTGCTCGGCCGAGTCAACCCTAATCAGCGAACGACTCGGACCGCCCAATCCCAGGGTGGTGAATTCGGCCAAGTCGGCGTTGCGGCGACAGGCTAACTTAGAGCCTGACTTTATGACGGAATCTCCGGTGGCGGTGCTATCGGTCTGCACGGCATAACCATAGGCTTGGGGACGTGAGCATGACGAAAGAGACCTGGCTAAGTGCCCTGACCGAGCAGACCGCCCAGCTGCGTGCGGCGGTCACGGACGAGGATCTTGCGGCGAATCTGTCCAAACCCGTCCCTTCGTGTCCAGGCTGGACCGTGCATGACCTGGTGAATCATCTCGGTCGGGTCTATCAGCGGTTGGAGATCTACGCGACGAGTCGAGGCGCCCGGCCCAGTCAGGACCGGCTGGAGACAATCGAGAGCGGCCCCGCGGGATCCGAGGTGATCGGGTGGTGGGACGGCAAGCTCGCATCGCTGACGACGACACTGACCGCGCTGGATCCGGCGGAGCCCGCCTGGAACTGGTCGCACAAACCACAGGTCGCGGCATTCTGGCACCGACGCGCGGCGCATGAGACCGCGATGCACCGCTGGGATGCCCAACTTTCGGTGAGCCTGCCCGACCCGATCGACCCGCCGGAGCTGGCGTCCGACGGCGTGGACGAGGCGCTCGACACATTCCTGCCCAGTGACAGCAGCGTGGCCGAGCGCATCCGGGTCACCGGGGTGGCACGCCTGGTCGCCACCGATATCGACGCACATTGGGTGATTCGGACGCGGGCGAACGGCATAATTCTGCTGGACACCGGCGGTTGGTTCGACAACGAGCCGCAGGTGGCCGCGGTAGCGGAGGGAACCGCGAGTGATCTCCTGCTGGCGTTATGGGGCCGGGTTCCGCTGTCCGTGCTCGACACCCGCGGCGAGGCTCAGCTCCTGGAGCAGCTGTTGGTGAACAAGGCTGCCGACAACAACTAGCCGACTTTGGGGTTTGGCTTTTGATCTAAACCTGGAGCCCGTTGAGCCGTTTGCTGGCAAGGCCGAGGCGACGCCGCGTACGTCAGTGGAGCGCTAGCGGAACGGTACGCAAGGAGCCGAGAACGCCACCAGCGAGCGGCTCAACGGGCCGCTCACCAATTGCCGGAAATGGCGTCTTTGATCGCTGGGCGCACGTCGAGCAGGTAGATCAGGGATGCGGTGAGGGCGACGAGGCCGAAGAGCGGCGAGAGCGCCGAAAACAGCAAGGAAAGCAGTGCGGTGCCGGCGATGATCAGCAGCCAGGTGCCCTTGGTGAGGGTGCCGACCGCGGGGAAGGCGTCGGATCGCTGCCGGGCGCAGTGGATAAAGGCCCATAGCACCACGATGAGGCTCGCCAGCAGGATCGCCCGGTCGATGATGCCGGTCACGGACAGGGCCCAGAACCGAGTATCAATCGCGTACATGCATTAACTCTATTGTGTACGGCCAGCGTTGTATATTTGGACCTGCCCTGGGTGGCTCAACCCGTGCCCAATTCACGACGGCGAGCGTTGAATTCGTTCACTCGGCGGCGACCGGCACCGGCGTCTGGTTGCGACAACTGAGCCGCCTCGGGATCGATACTGGCCCGCCCACCCGCCACGCTGAGCGAGGCATCATCGCTGGTTCCGCGTTTGACCAGCGCCAGAGCTATGTCGCCCAGTTCGTAGTGTCGCACCGCGGTGCCGATGTGTCCGATGACCCGGTCGCCGTCGGTTACGGGTTCGCCGGGCGCCGGCAGGTCGGTGTGCGATCCGTCCAGGTGTAACAGGACGATTCGGCGCGGCGCCTGCCCCATGTTGTGCAGTTTGGCGACGGTCTCCTGACCCGGGTAGCAGCCCTTATCGAGCCGAACCGCGCTCGGGACCCAGCCGAGCTCGTGCGGCAGCGATCGATCGTCGGTGTCGCTGCCGAGCCGGGGACGGCGGTCAGCAACCCGCAGCGCCTCATACGCCTGTAATCCGCAGGACCGGGCCCCGGCGTCGAGCAGCACCTCCCGCACAAAGCCGAGGCTGTCGAGGGGCGCGAGGACGTCGAACGAGTCGTCGGTCGGCCAGGGCGTCCGGCGCAGCCAGCCGACGCCGTCCGACAACGGCACGGTCGGCCAGGCCTCCCCGGGAGCAGTCACGGGGCCGGGAACGGTGTCGACGATCTTCGCGTCAATGAGTAGCCGTGGCGCGTCGACCCCCATTACCGAGAGAACCCCCCACCGGGCGGAGATGTCCGTTAGTTCGACCCGCAGCATGAATCGCATCGAGTTCAGGAACGTAAGCAACGGGCCGCCCGCCTCGGGTTCGGTGTCCAGCCAGACGGTTTCGCCGTCGTCTGCGAACACCATGTGGTGAGCGACCCGCCCCTGCGGCGTCAGAATCAGCGCCTCATTGCTAGTGCCGGGTTGGATGGGATCCACCTGCTGGGTGGTGAGGGTGTGCAGCCAGGACAGCCGATCCGGCCCGGTGACGGTGACCACGTCCCGGTGGCCGCGGTCGACGATGCCGGCGCGTTCGATAAGCCAGCGCTGTTCGCCGAACGGGTCGCCGTAGTGGGCGGGGACGGCGGCGTCTCGCCCGTCGCCGGCTACGGGCCGGGGCGACTGTGGAACGGAGACGGCAGGGCTTCGCGGCGAGGTATGGGGCACAGCACGAGCATAGGCCTGTCGTAGGCTACTGCCCATGAACGCTACCCAGCCGACGTTGGCGATACTCGGCTCGGACGGGGTTCCCCGCCTGAAGCCGCTCGACGAGCCGGTGTTACGCGCCGACGAACATTCCGCGACACGCGGCGACGGCGTGTTCGAGACCATGCATGTGCGGGGGCGTGAGGTCTGGCTGCGCGATGCCCACCTGGATCGGATGTTTCGTTCCGCCTCGAAGCTCGGTTTTGAGCTTCCGGCGCGGGAACAACTCGAGGCCGTGGTTTCGACGGCCGTCAATGCCTGGCGGGAGGGCAGCGACGGCGAGGCCGGCGTCAAGCTGGTGTGTTCCCGCGGGTCGGAGTATGCGCCCGAGCTGGGCCCGACGGTGTGGTCGATGGCCTTCGGCATCTCGCCGGCGCTGATTCGGAAGCGGCGGGAGGGTATCGCCATGATGAGCCTCAGTTTCGGCTACTCCACGGCGGAGCGCGAGCGGTCGCCGTGGCTGCTGGGCGGGGCGAAGACGCTGTCGTACGCGGTGAACATGGCGGCGATACGCTATGCCGTCGAGACCGGCTTCGACGACGTGCTGTTCACTTCGTCGGACGGATACGTGTTGGAAGGCCCGACGTCCACCGTGGTGTGGGCTGTGGACGACACCCTGTTCACGGTCCCCCACTACACCGGGATCCTGCCGAGCACCACCGTCGGCTATCTCACCGAGAACGCTCACACGTTAGGGCTAAAGACCGAGGACCGCATGGTCACGGTGGACGAGCTGAGCCAGGCGGACGCCGCGTGGTTGTGTTCCAGCGTGCGGGGAATCGTCGAGATCACCTCGCTGGACGGTGCCAAACTCGGCCGCAGCCCGCTGCACGGCGCCCTGGCCCGACTGCTGGGCTTCCCGAACAACGCGGTGTAGAGCTCAATACCCACCGCCTGCCCAAACTTCTCGACAGCTCGGCCTACGCGGCAGCGTCGGGGCTGACCCGCGCCAGGCGGGCGGAGATGTGGGACTGCATCGGCTGCCCTTGGGCCGCCACGTCGACCGCGTAGAGCAGTGCACCCTCCACGACCCCGTAGAGCCGGCGACTGGCACTCACCTCGTCGGCGGTTTCGGTACGCATCACAACGTCGCTGCCGAGTTCCAGCTTGAGCCCGTCGATACGGCCGACGTAGATTTCGCTCACGCCGGACGGGTGGGTCAGCAGAACCTCGACGCCGTCATCGGGGCCGGGCCGCCACCAGCCCACCTCGCGGAACGCGGGGCGGATCGGCCGACCGTCGTCGTCGATCACCCAGGCGCGGGATTCGTAGTGCAGGAACGGGCGACCGTCGTGGCTGATCACGACCTCCTGTGCGAACTCGTACTCGGAGTCGGCCGGGAAGCCGCCCTTGCCGGTACCGCGCCAGAACCCGACGAACGGGAGCAGGCCGAGTAACGAGTCGTCAAGATCCGGCCCGCTACGCAGGTCGTGGGTCTCTTCATAGGGATAGTGCTGCGACACGTCAACGAGCTTACCGTCCATGGGCCCTGCTGCCTTCACCGCAAGCCCTTGCCAAATCTCAGCCATGTTGGTAGATACTCGGCAACCCGGCCATTCGAGGATGTCGCCCAAGAGTTGGGCATATAGACCAGTGCCTTTCCGGAGAGAGATACCCGGAGCGCCGAAAAAGACTTCCGCAACCTCGACCCCAGATAGCTAAACGAGTCGGGCGCCGTAGTTCGCATCGAAACTCGCGGCCAAGTTTATAAAAATAAGCGCTGAGCGTTACTTCCGTTTCAGCAGCGCATAGCCTGCTCTAAAGCGCACTGTGGGACTCGAGCGTTGTCTCCAGGCGGCACACGACCGAAGGCAGGCTGCATGCTCGTCGTCAAGACCACCGCCGGGGCCGAGGCACCGGAGCGCTGCTCGCAGGCGTTCACCGTTGCGGCCACCGCCGCGGCCGCCGGTATGCCGGTTTCGCTATGGCTCACCGGGGAATCGGTGTGGTTCGCGCTCCCCGACCGCGCGGCTGAGTTTTCACTGCCGCACAGCGCACCGCTCCCCGCGCTGCTCAACACCGTCCTCGCGAGCGGACAGATCACCGTGTGCACGCAATGCGCGGCGCGGCGCAACATCGAACAGTCCGATCTCATCGCCGGCATCCGAATCGCGGGGGCGGCCGTGTTCGTCGAGGAAGTCACCTCGCCCGAAACTCGCCAGGCGCTCGTGTACTAGGGGACGAGGGCGTCCTGCGGGCAATGGAGGTCTGGCATTTATTCGTCGCTGATGTGTTGGCCGCGGGCTTGTTTAACCTCGAGGCTAAAGCCGGGGCTGGTAGCAGTGATGCTGCCCGGAATGTCCTGCGGCGCCCCACCATCAAAGGAATACGTGGCACCAAACGTCACCGTGACAAACC
>DATATO010000326.1:0-10197 GCA_036268755.1 Mycobacteriales bacterium
GAGTTCGACGGCGGCAGCCGCGCCGATCTCACCGGTTGGTGGAAGCAGGTGCAGGGCTGGCAGGAGACCTATCCGCTCGGTTACGAGGAGCCCCCGGACGGGGCGCTGTCGCCGCAGTACGTGATCTCCCGACTGGGAAAGATCGCCGGCCCGGAAACCATCTTCACCTCCGGCGTCGGCCAACATCAGATGTGGGCCAGCCAGTTCATCAGCTACGAAAACCCCTACACCTGGCTTAACTCCGGGGGTCTGGGCACCATGGGTTACGCGGTGCCCGCCGCCATGGGCGCCAAGCTGGGGCGCCCCGAGGCCACGGTGTGGGCAATCGACGGCGACGGCTGTTTCCAGATGACGAATCAGGAGCTTGCCACCTGTGCGATCGAGAACATTCCTATCAAGGTGGCTGTCATCAACAACGGTAACCTCGGCATGGTCAGGCAGTGGCAGACCCTTTTCTATGACAAGCGCTACTCCAACACCGATCTCGGCACGGTGAACCGGATTCCCGATTTCGTCAAGCTGGCCGAGGCGCTCGGCTGTGTGGGGCTGCGTTGCGAGAACGAGTCCGATGTGGACACCACGATCGAAAAGGCCATGCAGATCAATGACCGCCCGGTGGTCGTCGACTTTGTCGTCGGCAAGGACGCGATGGTGTGGCCGATGGTGGCTGCGGGTACCAGCAACGACGAGATCATGGCGGCACGCGGCGTGCGCCCGGAGTTTGAAGAGGACGAGCTGTAATGACCATGTCCATAGCAACGTCTCCCGCGAGCTCGCCGTTTCCTACTTCGTCGGCCTTGAGTAATCCGGCTTTCGAGGCCGCGACCGGATCGGAGGTATCCGGCGTGCAACACACTCTGTCGGTTCTGGTCGAGAACAAACCCGGGGTGCTCGCGAGGGTGGCCAGTCTGTTCTCCCGGCGCTCCTTCAACATCGACTCGCTCGCCGTGGGCGAGACCGAGAACTCCAACATTTCTCGTATCACCATCGTTGTCAACTGCCACGATCGACCGTTGGAGCAGGTCACCAAGCAGTTGAACAAGCTGGTGAATGTGATCAAGATCGTGCAGTTGGATCCGCAGGCCTCGGTGCAGCGTCAGTTGTTGCTGATCAAGGTCCGCGCCGAGGGATCGGCGCGCTCGCAGATTCTGGAGGCGGTGCAGCTGTTTCGGGCGAAGGTGGTCGATGTGGCCCCGGACGCCCTCACGATAGAAGCCACTGGCAACGGCGACAAACTTGCGGCGTTGTGTCGACTGCTGGAGCCGTTCGGGATCCGGGAGCTCGTGCAGTCCGGGATGGTGGCAATTGGGCGCGGATCGCGTTCTATCGCCACCCCCACCTTTATGGAGCGAAGTGGTGAGTCGGCGCCAAGTTAACTGATTCGCCGCCTCGCGCAGCTCCATACCGTTATTCAGGTACCACCTAAGAGAGGAAATACCCGCGCCATGCCAGCTGAGATTTTCCACGATTCCGACGCCAGCCTCACGCCGATCGCGAGCCGCAAGGTCGCCGTTTTGGGCTACGGGAGCCAGGGCCACGCCCACGCGCTGAGCCTGCGTGACTCCGGGGTCGACGTTCGGGTCGGTCTGCCCGAGGGCTCCAAGAGCCGCGCCAAGGCCGAGGCCGAGGGCCTGCGTGTCGTCACTCCCGCCCAGGCATCCGCCGAGGCGGACGTGATCATGGTGCTCGCGCCGGACACCGTGCAGCGCACCCTGTACATCGAGTCGATCGAGCCGAACCTGGTCGAGGGTAACGCCCTGCTATTCGGGCACGGCCTCAACATTCGCTACGGCCTCATCAAACCGCCGAGCAACATCGACGTGGCGATGATCGCCCCGAAGGGCCCGGGCCACCTGGTCCGACGTCAGTTCGCCGACGGCAAGGGTGTGCCCTGCCTGGTCGCCGTGGAGCAGGATGCGTCGGGTTCGGCGCTGGAGCTCGCGCTCTCCTACGCCAAGGCCATCGGCGGCACTCGCGCCGGCGTCATCAAGACCACGTTCAAGGAGGAGACCGAGACGGATCTCTTCGGCGAGCAGGTCGTGCTCTGCGGCGGCCTGAGCGAGCTCATTCGTGCCGGTTTCGAGACGCTGGTCGATGCCGGTTACCAGCCCGAGGCCGCCTACTTCGAGTGTCTGCACGAGGTAAAGCTCATCGTGGACCTCATGTACGAGGGTGGGCTATCGCGCATGTGGTACTCCGTGTCCGACACCGCCGAGTTCGGTGGCCTTACCCGCGGGCCGCGCATCGTGAACGACAACACCCGCGCGGAGATGAAGCGCGTGCTGGGCGAGATCCAGGACGGCACCTTCACCCGCGAGCTTATGGCGGAGGAAGAGGCCGGTCGGCCGACCTTCGCCAAGCTGCGTGCCGAGCAGAACGATCACCAGATCGAGAAGGTCGGCTCCGAGCTGCGCGACATGATGGCGTGGGTCAAGACCCCCATGACCGAGACCGCGTAATCGACGAATTAAAAGCGCCCGGCTGGTTATCCAGCCGGGCGCTTTTTCATGCTTCGACCCAATCGTGATGTATGTAACAATTGGGATCTCTCTGGCGCTTACTTACAGACCCCTTAATACCTGCGCGAGAGGTAGATGGCCATGATCGCTTTTCCTTCAGATCCTTCGAGTAATCAGCCCCAACCAACAGGAATGCAGCCCATCGTGGTGCAACAGCATCGCAGCAAGGTCAGATGGATCGTTGGAGGTGTGATTGCGGGGGTCGTCCTATTGAGCTGCTGTGGGATCGGAACGATTGCTTTGCTGGCGGGCTCCGATTCCAACTCCGAAAAGCACAGCTCGGCGAAAGAGGGCTCCGAAGCGGTGGTTGGCCAGGATGAGACCGCTCGGGATGGCAAATTTGAGTTCACCGTGCAGAAGTTGGAGTGCGGCAAGAAGAGCGCGGGCGGCGATTTTCTCAACAAACAGGCGCAAGGACAGTTTTGCTTCGTCACCATGAAGGTTAAAAATATTGGAAACGAGTCTCGGATGTTTGATGCATCGAACCAGCAGGCCTTTAACGATGCCGACGCCCAATATGAGGCGGATTCCGTGGCTTCTACGTATGCCAATCAAAATGGAGAGGCATTCCTCAACAACATCAATCCCGGCAATGAGGTGACGGGCATCGTGGTCTTCGATATTCCGCAGGATCAGAAGATCTCAAAGTTCAAACTTCACGACTCTGCCTTCTCCAACGGGGTCAGCGTGAAGCTCTCCTAGCCGTGTTGCTGGTCGCCACTCGGCGGTTCCAGAGGGATACCGGCAACGCATCGCGTTGCCGGTATCCCTCTTTCCGTTCTTCGCGTCACACCCCCATGGGGTGCCGATCCCCTCGGCGATAGAGTTTTCCGTGCTGAGCGCGGTTGCGCATGTGGCGGTGCGCTCACCCGCATACCTGGCCGCCTATCGATGCTCAAAAGGACTGATATTGCTGTGTCACAACCCGTCGTAGTAGTCGCTGAAGAACTTGCCCCCGCAGCGCTGGATGTGCTCTCGCACGATTTCGACCTCCGTCATGTCGACGGTACCGACCGCGCGGCATTGCTGTCGGCGCTGAAGGATGCGGACGCATTGCTCGTGCGAAGTGCGACCACGGTCGACGATGAGGTGCTGGCCGCAGGTGGAAAGCTCAAGGTCGTCGCGCGCGCCGGTGTTGGCCTGGACAACGTCGACACCGCGGCAGCCACCGCTCGCGGCGTCATGGTCGTCAACGCCCCCACCTCCAACATCACCAGTGCGGCCGAGCACGCCATCGCCCTGCTGCTTGCCACCGCCCGGCACGTCTCCCAGGCCCATGAATCGCTACGCCAGGGTCAGTGGAAGCGTTCCAAATACACCGGTGTCGAGATCCTGGACAAGACCGTCGGCGTCGTCGGTCTGGGGCGCATCGGGGTGCTGTTCGCACAGCGCATGGCGGCGTTCGGCGTCCACCTGATCGCCTACGACCCCTACGTGCAGCCGGCGCGCGCCGCCCAGCTCGGTGTGCGGCTGGTCAGCCTGGAGGAGCTCCTCGCCGAGGCGGACTTCATCTCGATTCATCTACCGAAGACACCGGAGACACTCGGCCTGATCGGCGAGCGCGAGCTAACGCTCGTCAAGCCCGGCGTGCGGATCATCAACGCGGCCCGGGGTGGTCTCATCGACGAGCGGGCGCTGGCCGACGCGCTGCGGGAGGGCCGGGTTGCTGCCGCGGGCATCGACGTTTATGTCAAGGAACCGTGCACCGACTCGCCGCTGTTCGGCCTCGACAACGTGGTCGCGACGCCGCACCTCGGCGCCTCTACCGCGGAAGCCCAGGACAAGGCCGGTCTCGCCGTCGCCAAGAGCGTCAAGCTGGCGCTCTTGGGCGAGTTTGTGCCGGACGCGGTGAACGTGCAGGCCGGCGGAGTCGTGGCCGAGGACGTGCGCCCGGGCCTGCCGTTGGCGGAGAAACTGGGCCGGATTTTCACCGCACTCGCCGGCGGGATGGCTCACAGCCTCACGGTCGACGTCCGGGGAGAAATCGCCGAGCACGACGTGAGCGTGCTCCAGTTGGCCGCGCTTAAGGGTGCGTTTACCGACATCACCTCCGAGCGTGTCACGTTCGTGAACGCCCCATTGTTGGCCAAAGACCGCGGCGTCGATCTCGGTCTCACGACCGGCTCGGACAGCCCGGACTACCGCAACGTGGTGACGATCAAGGGGATCCTCAATGACGGCGGCACGCTGAGTGTTTCCGGCACCCTCATGGGCACCAAGCAGACCCAGAAGATCACCAAGATCGACACCTTTGACCTCGACCTGATCCCCGAGGGGCACGTGCTGTTCTTCCGCTACGACGACCGGCCGGGCGTCGTGGGCACGCTGGGGCGCATGCTCGGCGACGCCGCGATCAACATCGCCGGAATGCAAGTCAGCCGAACTGCCTCCGGCGGCGACGCCTTGATGGCGCTGTCGGTGGATCAGGCGGTCCCGAGTGGCCTCCTGCAGTCTGTATCGGTTGCCATCGGGGCGGTAGCCGCGAGCAGCGTTTCGTTGGGAGATGAATAGGCAATGAAGACGAAACTTGCGGTCATTCCGGGTGACGGAATCGGCTCGGAGGTCGTAGCGGAGGGGCTCAAGGTTCTGGCGGCGGTGCTGCCCGATATTGAGACGACCGAGTTCAAGCTCGGCGCCGCCCGGTGGCACGCCACCGGGGAGGTGCTGCCCGACGCCGAGCTTGCCTCGCTCGCCGAACACGACGCTATCCTCCTCGGGGCGGTGGGCGACCCGTCCGTGCCCGCCGGCGTGCTGGAGCGCGGGCTGCTGCTCAAGCTACGGTTCGCGTTCGACCACTTCGTGAACCTGCGCCCGTCGCGGCTATACCCGGGCGTCGAGACGCCACTGGCCGACGTCAAGCCCGGCGACATCGACATGGTGGTGGTGCGTGAAGGTACCGAGGGCCTGTACTGCGGGGCGGGCGGTGTGCTGCGCAAGGGCACCGCAGCCGAGGTGGCCACGGAGGAGAGCCTTAACACCCGGCATGGCGTGGAGCGGGTGATACGCGACGCGTTCGCGCGGGCCGAACAGCGCCCTCGCCGCCGGCTTACCCTGGTGCACAAGAACAATGTGCTCGTGCACGCGGGCGACCTTTGGGCGCGCACGTTCGGCGAGGTGGCGGCGGAATTTCCCGGCGTCATAACCGAATACCTGCACGTGGACGCGGCCGCCATGTTCCTCGTGACCCAGCCGCAGCGCTTCGACGTAGTGGTGACCGATAACCTGTTCGGTGACATCCTCACCGACATAGCCGCGGCGGTAAGCGGCGGCATCGGCCTTGCTGCCAGCGGGAACATCAACCCGACCGGTGCGTTTCCCTCGATGTTCGAGCCCGTTCACGGATCCGCGCCTGACATTGCCGGCACGGGTACGGCGGACCCCATGGCGACGATCCTGTCGGTGGCGTTGATGCTCTCACATCTCGGCCGCCCCGATGAGGCGCGCCGGATCGACGCCGCCGTGGCCGCCGAGCTGGGCGCTCGAATACCGGGTCAGCAGGTTCGCACCTCGCAGGTGGGGGATGCGATTATCGCGAGGCTGTGATCGCCGATAGATCCGGCTAGTCCCATTTTTGAGACAGTCATCTCCGAGGCCCGCACCGCCCATGACGGCGTGCGGGCCTCGGCGTATTCTCATGGACACACCTGAACGTTCGTTCAGGCAATACGTCCGTTTATGGTGCGCAAAGGAAGAATCATGACGTCGTTGGCCTCGTCGTTTACGCTCCGCCCCTCGCTGGATGTCACCAGCGATGCCGAGCTCGCGGCCAAGCTTGCCGCTCCCGGGTTCGGTTCCAATTTCACCGACCACATGATCACGGTCGACTACACCGTCGATCGTGGCTGGCACGACGCGCAGCTGGTTCCTTACGCCCCTATCGCGCTGGACCCGTCCGCCGCGGTATTTCACTACGCCCAGAGCGTTTTCGAGGGCCTCAAGGCCTATCGGATGCCCGACGGTGCCGTGACGCTATTTCGGCCCGATCAGAATGCACAGCGCTTCCAGCGGTCATGTGACCGCTTGGCAATCCCGCGTCTCCCAGAGAGCATGTTCCTGGAGTCGATCCGGGTGCTCGTGGAGCAGGACCGGGCCTGGGTTCCGCAGGGCGACTCCGAGTTCAGTCTGTACCTGCGGCCGTTCTGTTTCGCCACGGAGGGGTTCCTCGGCGTGCGCCCCGCGCGTCGGTACAAATACCTGCTCATAGCCTCGCTCGCCGGCTCCTATTTCGCCAGCGGTGTCGCGCCGGTCTCGGTCTGGCTATCGACGGACTACACCCGTGCAGCTCCCGGCGGCACCGGTGAGGCTAAGTGCGGCGGTAACTATGCGGCCAGCCTGGTGGCTCAGGCGCAGGCCCTCGAGCACGGTTGTGACCAGGTGGTGTGGCTCGATGCGGCGGAGCACGCCTGGGTCGAGGAGATGGGCGGGATGAACATTTTCTTCGTGTTCACCGACCCCGACGGCGAGGTCACGCTCGTCACTCCCGAGCTCAACGGTTCGCTACTTCCCGGCGTAACCCGTGATTCATTGCTCAGGCTCGCCCCAGACCTAAGTTACCGGATTCAGGAGCGGCGGATCTCCACCGCCGAATGGCGGGCGGCTGCCGCCTCGGGCGAGCTCACCGAGGTTTTCGCCTGCGGTACCGCTGCCGTCATCACGCCTGTGGGGACGGTAAAGAGCAACGAGGGTGAATTCCGCATTGCGGACGGTGAACCGGGCCAGGTCACCCTGAAGCTTCGGCAGCTGTTGCTCGATCTCCAGCACGGACACGCCGCGGACGAGCGCGGCTGGCGGCATACGCTTCTACCGGCCGCCTAGAATCGGCGCCGAATAACGCCCACATGGCGGGACGGAGTTTTTCAGGATTCAGCAAGTGTGGCATGCTCTTGATCGTGCAACCACATCTCTTCAGCCGCATTATTATCTGCTAGCGCATTGGCCGAGCTTGACTCATTGCCAATGCGCAGACCTCCCACGTTCGTGGGGGGTCTTTTATTTTGTAGGACGGATGCTCTGTGGGGCACGGATGTTTCGACCGACATAGAAGGGCTTTCCGCCATGAATGACAGCTTCCACGTCTACGACACCACACTGCGTGATGGAGCTCAGCGAGAAGGTATTTCCTATTCGGTCGCCGACAAATTAGCCGTCGCGGGGTTATTGGATGAGCTCGGCGTCGGTTTCATCGAGGGCGGCTGGCCCGGCGCCATGCCGAAGGACACGGAGTTTTTCGTCCGCGCCCGCACCGAGCTGAAGCTGCGAAACGCACAGCTGGTGGCGTTCGGGGCTACCCGGCGAGCGAGCACCCCCGTCGAGTCCGATAAGCAAGTGGCGGCGCTCCTCGCCTCCGAAGCTCCCGTGGTGACCCTGGTCGCCAAGTCCGACGCGCGCCACGTGGAGCAGGCGCTGCGGACCACACGCGAGGAGAACCTGGCCATGGTGTCCGACACCGTCTCCCATCTGGTGAGAAACGGCCGGCGGGTGTTTGTGGACTGCGAGCACTTCTTCGACGGATACCTGGCGGAACCTGAATACGCGCTCTCAGTGCTGCGCGCGGCCGGCGACGCCGGGGCGGACGTCGGCGTGCTGTGTGACACCAACGGCGGGATGCTCCCGATGAGGTTGGCGCGCGTCGTTGTCGAGGTGATGAAAGCTGTGGACCTACGGCTGGGAATCCACTGCCAGGACGACACGGCATGCGCCGTGGCGAACACGCTCGCCGCCGTGGAGGCTGGGGTGACCCACGTGCAGTGCACCGCAAACGGCTACGGCGAACGCGCCGGCAACGCCGACCTGTTCGCGGTCGTGGCCGGCCTCGAGGAGAAACTGAACCGAAAGGTGCTTCCCGAAGGGTGCCTCAAAGAAATGATGCGGGTCTCGCACGCCATCGCCGAGATAGCCAACATTCAGCCGGACGCCCATCAGGCCTACGTGGGATCGAGTTCGTTCGCGCACAAGGCCGGTCTGCATGCCAGCGCCATCAAGGTAAGCCCGCGGCTTTACAACCACATGGAGCCTGAAACCGTGGGTAACGACATGCGCATCCTCGTGACCGAGATGGCCGGCCGCGCCTCGGTCGAGCTCAAAAGCCGCGAGCTCGGACTTGACCTCACCGAACACCCCAAGACCGTGAGCGCCGTGGTCGCGACCGTCAAAGAAAAAGAAGCCCAGGGCTGGTCGTTCGAGGCGGCCGACGCCTCCTTCGAGCTGTTGGTTCGCGAACAACTGGCAGCCTCCAGCGGTAGAAAGAATCCCGTGCTGTTCACGCTGGAGTCTTACCGGGTGTCGGTGGAACATCGAGCCGACGAAGACGTCGTGAGCGAGGCCACGGTGAAACTTCGGGTCAACGGGGAGCGGGTCATTGCTACCATGGAGGGAAATGGGCCGGTCAACGCGCTCGACCACGCGTTACGCAAGGCTCTCGTCGGTCCGTTCCCGGAAATAGCCGAGATGGAACTGTCCGACTATAAGGCTCGGATTCTCGAAGGCAAGCACGGCACCGACGCAGTGACCCGGGTACTGATCACCACCAGTGCCACCGGCGGCGATTGGACCACAGTGGGCGTGCACGGCAACGTCATTGAGGCCTCCTGGCATGCGATGGTGGATGCATTGATGTATGGGCTCCGATCGAAATGGTCCAAGTCCTCGTCTTTGACATCCCGGCCGGCCGGTTCCGCCGCCGCGATTCCCGTCGGGTAAAGTGTCGATTCGACAGATGCTGCGGTAGCTGTCGGATTGTTGCGTCTGTGGATGCAATGGGGTATGGGGTAATTGGCAGCCCGACGGTTTCTGGTTCCGTTAGTCTAGGTTCGAGTCCTGGTACCCCAGCTTGCATCACCACGGCCTAGGTCGTGACGCATGGCCCCGTCGTCTAGAGGCCTAGGACGTCGCCCTCTCAAGGCGGTAACGCCGGTTCGAATCCGGTCGGGGCTACAGATCTGAAAGATCCCTGTCTGCGGAAAACGCAGGCAGGGATCTTTCGCTATTCCGCCTAGGGTCGAGCCCCAGACCCCACGGGCTCGTTACATGGCTTCTGCTCTTCGTCTTACTTGCCGAGGCCTGTGCCACTCCTCGAAGCGTTACAGATATGGGGCCTACGCCACTTACTCGGCAGTAATGAACACTGCTTATCAAAAAATCATTGCAGATAATAATTGTGAAATTCTCGGCTGCCGTCGGCTAATCGGTTGAGTTTCGTTGTTGTCTTCTGCGTTTCCGCAGCTCAGAGGGCATAAATGTGATCGCGTTGTTTTACCGTTATGTCGGACTTTACGGCAAAGTCGTGGCGGTAAAAATTTCTTTCCGCTAATGACCGGGGCGGGGTGGCGGCGGGGTAGAGGCTTTGGCTATCCTGCAACTCCCGACGAATAATTACGTCGTTGTGGAACTCATAACAGTTCTCCCCATATATATGAGGTAAGTATGAAGAAGATTTTCGCGACTGCGGCTCTCGCGGTAGTGCTTTCGGCTGGAGCCGCTGCGCCGGCTTTCGCCGGTGACAACCAGGCCAATTCCGACAGCCAGACCAACTCCACCAACCAGACCAATCACAGCAACCCGGGTGCCCTCAACGGCAACCAGCTGCACGTGGGCAGCGTTCAGGTTCCCGTCAACGTCAGCTGCAACGGCGTTGGCGTTTCCGCCGTGGGCGACGCCACCGGTGCCGCCAAGGACTGCG
>DATATO010000327.1:0-2395 GCA_036268755.1 Mycobacteriales bacterium
GCGCGCTCCGCATCCTCGGCGTGCCGTTGTTCGTCTGGCTCATCGTGGGACCCAACGCCTACGCCTGGGCCGTGGTCGTCCTGGTGGCTAGCGGCGCCACCGACTGGTTCGACGGCTATCTGGCCCGCCGGCTCAATCAGACCAGCCGGCTCGGTCAGTTCCTCGACCCCCTGGCCGACCGGCTGTACATTTTCGCGGCACTCATTTCGCTGTTGATCAGCGGCGTCGCGCCGATATGGCTGATCCTTGCCGTGCTGCTGCGGGATGTCATACTGCTCGCGACTGGCCCGGTTCTCGTCCGGTACGGCTACCGAACCCTGGCGGTAAATTTCGTAGGCAAGGGCGGCACCATGGCCCTGCTTGTGGCTATCCCCATGCTGCTGCTGGGTGCCTCAAACCTGCCGGGGCATGGCGCCATCACGGCGATCGCCTGGGGGTTCACGATCTGGGGCGTGGCGATGTACTGGATCGCCGGCGTCCTGTATCTCACCCAGTTGTCGCAGATCATTCGTGACCGGTTACCGGATACCGCCGAAGCCGGCCGCTGAACTGTCCATCCCACACCTGAAGACGAGGCAAGTATGGCCCAGTCCGTTCCCGCGGAACTTCGATACACCGCCGAGCATGAATGGGTGTCGATTCGCAGCCGCGACGACGCCGGGGCAACGGTGCGCCTCGGGGTGACCGATTTCGCCCAGGCCGCGCTCGGCGATGTGGTGTACGTGACCGTAGAGCCGCTGGGAACTGGCGTGACGCCGGGAGATACCTTGGGAGAGGTCGAGTCCACCAAGAGTGTCTCTGAGGTATACGCGCCGCTGGCCGGGGAAATAACCGCGCACAACTCGGCGTTGGAAACTAATCCCGAGCTGATCAACCGTGACCCTTACGGCCAGGGATGGCTCGTGGAACTCAGAGTGACCGACGTGTCCGGTGTGGACACGCTGCTCGATTCGACGAAGTATGGCAAGCTAATCAGTCAGTGACGTACCGGTCTGGTTGCCGGGAGCCCTGCAAAGTAGTCAGCAACACATCAGCGCGATTCAGGTATCAGAAGCGAGGCGCATTCCTTATGGCACGTAGTTCCGACGGGAGCGACACACCGCTCGACAGCACCTCGACGATGATGCTCGGCGCCATCGAGGAGTTGGATGCGGATGCCAGCGCCGAAGCCGAGACCGCCCGCCATGCCGCCAACCTGCCGCCCAACGCGGCCCTGCTCATCGTGCGGCGCGGTCCCAACGCCGGAAGCCGGTTCCTGCTCGACACCGAGCTCACCAATGCCGGCCGCCATCCCGACAGTGATATCTTCCTCGATGACGTGACAGTTTCCCGTCGGCATGCGGAGTTTCAGCGCGAGGATTCGGTGTTTACGGTGCGCGATGTCGGCAGCCTCAACGGTACATATGTAAACCGGGAACGAGTGGAGTCGGCCACGCTCGCCAGTGGTGATGAGGTTCAGATCGGAAAGTTCCGGTTGAGCTTTGTGTTGAGTTCCGCGACCGGGCGCGGTAGTCGACCAGCTACCCGTTAATGGCGGCACGGTGAGCGCAGAACGAGCCGAGTCGTCCGCCTACGTCAGCATTGGCGAAGTGCTGTCCCAGCTGCGTCCGGAGTTTCCGGACACGACTATATCCAAGCTTCGATTTTTGGAGTCCGAGGGCCTGGTCGAGCCGGAGCGAACCGCGGCCGGCTATCGCAAGTACTCCACCGAGGACATAGCTCGGCTGCGATATGTGCTGACGGCGCAGCGTGACCATTACCTTCCGCTCAAGGTCATTCGGGAGCAGCTGGACGACATCGACAACGGTGTCATGCCGAACGTGACGTTCGGGCCGGCGGCCCACGTGCATGAGATGGACAGCCCGCCGCGCCTGCTGCGAGCGCTGGAACCCCTGTCGGACTCCGACGGACAGTACGAATCGGACCGCCGCGATCTGCCGATATCCGAACAGGTTGCCCGGAGTGAACTTCGGCGTTATGCGGACATCGATGAGGAACTGCTGACGCTGCTCGAACAGTACGGACTCGTGGTCGCCGACGAGGACGGCTACTTCCACGCCTACGACGTGGAAGTAGCTTTGGCCGCGGGCGGCTTGGCGGGTTTCGGCATCGAGCCGCGTCACCTCCGGGCCTTCCGCGGTGCGGCCGACCGTGAGGTGGGCCTGTTTAAACAGGTCATCACGCCGCTGGCCGCGCATCACAACGCTCGGAGTTCGCAGCGTCCCGAGGTCGATCCCGCCCGCGATGCCGCCACCCAGTTGGCCGCGCTGTCGATGCAGCTGCACGCCGCGCTGATGCGAGCGGCGATGCGTCGGGCGCTGTAGGGAGAGAGAAACATGGATCGTTACGACCGAGGCCGACGCGAATACCGGGAGTTGTTCGGCGGTGAACCCGA
>DATATO010000328.1:0-1516 GCA_036268755.1 Mycobacteriales bacterium
ACTTCCGGTGAGGTCCGGCTGGCCGACAAACGCAAAGTCCTGCAGGAGATTTGGGGCAAGACCCGCAAGCAGGTGCTCAAGGACTACGTTGCCTTCCCGCTGCTGGCCGGCCCGTTCGCGCCATTCGTGTTCACCGGCAACCTGACCGCCAACCTGATGCGCAACGTGTGGTCGTACATGATCATCTTCTGCGGCCACTTCCCCGACGGCACACAGGAATTCACCGTCGAAGAGACGGCAGGCGAGTCGCGCGGCCAGTGGTACTTTCGGCAGGTCCTCGGGTCGGCGAACCTGACCGGCGGCAAGCTCTTTCACCTGCTGTCCGGTCACCTCTCACACCAGATCGAGCATCACCTGTTCCCGGACATGCCGGCCCAGCGGTACTCGGAGATCGCGTCCGAGGTGCAGGAGATCTGCCGGCGTTACGGCATCCCGTATAACGCGGGTTCGCTGCCCAAGCAGTTCGGCACCGTGGTGCGCAAGATCGTCAAGCTGGCCTTGCCGCCGAAGGGCCCCAGCGACGCCAAGCGCAAGGATCGCGACTTGGTCGCCGCCTGAGGTCAGCGCCTGGCTGCTAGACGGGGCGCATCACCCCAGCTCGTAGGTCTCCCGCGACACTCGGGAGAAGTGCCCGGTGCTGCCGTCGGTGCATCTCACCCCGGACCGCTCGCTGCGGCATGTGATCGCACCGGACGGTAGCCCACAACAGGCAACTGGCCCCGCATGAGAACGAAGGTGCTGGTGCCCTCACCATGGTCCGGCGGGGGCGGCCGCGGCGGCACCCAATTGTGGTCAGCAATGTCGCACTGCACGAAATTCTTTGCGAGAGAGTGCGTGTCTAAAGGCGGGGCGTTAACCAGGTTGCAGGAGATGTCTCCCGATGGCGACTGGAACTGCGCCGAGAAGACAGCAGCGAAGATGGTGCCAAGCCGGCCGTCGCCGCGGCGATTGCCGCGCACACCCCCGTAATCTCACCCAGACATTGCGCCGAACGCCCACGTTTCGGTTGGAGCGGTGACCGGTTTCGCTGCCGTTGCTAGCTTGTCAAGCCATAGTCTGCCCACCCTCGACGGTGTCGACCACACGTTCATCGATGTCGGCGATGGTGCGACGATTCACGTCGCCGACGCGGGACTCGCCGAGGGGCCGCCGGTGATCGTGGTGCACGGCTTCCCGGAGAACTGGTGGGCAAGATCTGAGGGCGCTCGCTACCCACAGCGAAGTTAGGCGCGCTTTTTCGTTCTGGAGGCGCCCGAGCGGTCATTGGAGCTGTCGGCATCGTCGAGCTGGGCGATCCGGAGCCCGGAGACGATGATGTCGGTGACCAGCTCGATGTGCTCGACGGGGTCCAGGGGACCGTCAACGGCGTCGAATCGATCCGCGAGCGGGCCGAGGGTGAAGGGAGCGGCGGCGCCGTGGGCGATGAGGAACAGCAACGTTCGGGCAGGCACACGTCGGACCTGGCCCGCGTCGGCGAGCCGGTTCACGGCCTGCCATACGGGCCTCAGCGTCGGTA
>DATATO010000329.1:0-3974 GCA_036268755.1 Mycobacteriales bacterium
CAGACCCACCCTCGACGCCTTCCACCGTCGTCACGGACTGGACGGCGACGTCACATGGCGCGGCGAGCAGACGCCGGTGCGGACGCTGGCCGCTGTTCTGGCGTTCGGCTTCCTCGTGCACGGGTGGGATTACGCTGTCGCAACTGGAGGCCCGATCGACGTGCCCGACTCGCTCGCGGACTACGTGTTAGGGCTGGCCGAGAAGATCATCACTCCGGAGCGCCGTGCCAACGGTGAGTTCGCAGAGCCTGTCGAGCCACCGGCCAAAGCCAGCGGTTCGGACCGATTGGTTGCCTTTACCGGCCGCGATCCGGCCGCTGCGGGCGCCGCGGGTTAGACGCGCTCCAGGTAGAAGTAGAAGTAGTGGCCTACCCCGTCCTGGATGTCGATCACGCCCTTGCCGTTCATGATGCCCATCACCGTGTGGTCATCGACCTGCTTGAAGTGGTCGTGCACCGGTTGGCCGTCGTAGACCATCGTGGCGGTGACTTCGCCGCGGAACTCCTCCAGCCACAAGCTCGCCTCGCCCTTGCCCATCTTGACGTTGGAGAAGCGGTTGCCGTTGTCATCGAGACAGACCAGCGGCTGGACGTCGGAGGGTGAGTTGAACGTCTTGCCGAACCAGCGCGACTTCTCCAGCTGGCCGTTCATCCGGTGGTCGGTGTTGAACTCGCCGCCTTTCCATTCGCCGAGCATTCCGTCGACGGTGGCCGGCGGCAGGCTCGCCCAGTAGTCGTCCAGTTCGGCGTCCTCGATCGCCGCAGTGCGTTCCTTGAAGTCGGTGAACTTCTTGCGTGCCAACGTCTCACCCATCGCGATCTCCTCGAATCCAGTTCTCGGCGAATCTCAGCAGTGCGTCGTTTTCCGCCGGCGCGCCGATGGTCACCCGGACGCCGTCGGTGCCGTATGGCCGGACCACGATGTGGGCGCGGGCGGCCTGCTCCACGAAGTCCGGTGTGCGCGGCCCGAGCGGCAGCCAGACGAAATTCGTCTGGGACGACGGGAAGTCGAAGCCGGCACCGCGCAGCGCGTCGCTGACCCGGGCCCGCTCGGCGACAACCGCATCGGTCCGGGCCAGCAGCTCGTCGGCGGCGTCCAGCGATGCGATCGCCGCGGCCTGCGAGATGCTGGTCAAGGTGAACGGCACATACGCCTTGTCCAGCGCGTTAATCAGGTCCGGGTGCCCGGCGGCGTATCCCACTCGCAGTCCGGCCAGTCCGTACGCCTTCGAAAAGGTGCGCAGCACAACGACATTGCTGTGGTCACGCACCAGGGCCAGGCTGTCCGGCAGCAGGCCGTCGCGGATGTACTCGACGTAGGCCTCGTCGATCGCGATCAGGATGTGCGACGGCACCGCCTCGACGAACCGGGCCAGCGCGGCAGGATCGACCACCGTCGAGGTGGGATTGTTGGGATTACAGACGAAGATCAGCCTGGTCCGCTCGGTGACCGCGGCCAGCATCGCGCCCAGATCGAAGGTGTAGTCGGTGAGCGGCACCTGGACGGCGGTGGCGCCGGCCAGCCGGACCTGCAGCGGGTAGATCTCGAAGCTGCGCCAGCCGAACAGCACCTCGCCGCCCGCCGTCGAGGTGATCTGGACGAGCTGCTGGCACAGGCTCACGGATCCGCAACCAACGGCGATGTGCTCTGGTCCCCAGCCGCCTGCACTACCGACCCGGCCGGAGTTCAGGTGCTTGGCCAACGCCGATTTGAGCTCGACGCAGCCGTTGTCCGGGTACCGGTTGATGGCGTCCGTGGCGCGTTCGATGGCGGCGCGGACGCCGGGCAGCGGTCCGTGGACGGTCTCGTTGCTGGCCAGTTTGATGGCGCCCGGGACTGTCTTGCCGGGAATGTACGCAGGCAGCTCTGCTATTTCGGGGCGGAGGCGAGCGGTCATTTCGACAGC
Organism: Mycobacteriales bacterium; assembly: GCA_036268755.1. GTDB lineage: Bacteria > Actinomycetota > Actinomycetes > Mycobacteriales > QHCE01 > DATATO01. Next base: position 1,907 of record DATATO010000329.1, read on the forward strand.
ATATGTCCGGCCTGTGTACGCTATGCTCCGCGGCGGTCCCGGGAGCCCGGCTGAATCACCAGGTTTTTCCGCGGCCCGTAGCCCGGCCCGCTTCGTCACCTGAGCGGGGTCCGGTACCCTCAGACGGTCCAAGGAGGCGTGCCAGAGTGGCCGAATGGGACTCACTGCTAATGAGTTGTCCCCCTTAAAGGGGACCGGAGGTTCAAATCCTCTCGCCTCCGCCAGCGTGGGGATCGCGAGCGCGGCGTAAGCCGGGCGAAGCGGGTCACCACACCACAAGAGGTGATCGCGAGCGCGGCGAAGCCGGGCGAAGCGGGTCACCACACCGAGTGTGAGATAACTGAACACAGGCGCCCGTAGCTCAACGGATAGAGCATCTGACTACGGATCAGAAGGTTGGGGGTTCGAATCCCTTCGGGCGCACCAGAAACTGTATGACGTCGGTTGATGCTTGACGTTTGGTCTTCGGGTGATGCCTGACAGTGTTTCGGCTGATGCTTGACAGTTGCTTCGGCTGATCCTTGACACTCCTTCGATGAGGGAGTTGAGCGTGGCTGAGCAGAGGTATCAGGCTGTGTTGGCGGTGATCAGCGACGGTCTGTCGGTGTCGCAGGTTGCCCAAAAGGTTGGGGTGTCGCGCCAGACGTTGCACTCTTGGTTGGCCCGCTATGAGGCCGCGGGCCTTGAGGGGCTGGTGGATCGGTCGCATCGGCCGGTGTCGTGTCCGCATCAGATGCCGGCCACGGTGGAGGCGGCGTAATTGGAGTTGCGCCGGTCACGGCCGTACTGGGGGCCCCGGCGGCTGGTGTTCGAGCTGGCCAAACGCCGGGTGTCGCCGCTGCCGTCGGAGTCGGCGGCCTATCGGGCCCTGGTGCGGGCGGCGATGATTGACCCGCATCTGCGAGATCGACGCTCGCGCAAGTGGAAACGCTGGGAACGCGGCGCGGCGATGGAGTTGTGGCAGATGGACATTGTGGGCGGATTCCCGCTGGCTGATGGCACCAGCGCCAAAGCCTTGACCGGCATCGATGATCACTCCCGAATGTGTGTGTGCGCACAGTTGATGGCACGGGAGCGCACCCCCGCGGTCTGTGACGGTTTGCGCGGCGCGCTGGCCACCTATGGGGCGCCCGAGCAGATCTTGACCGATAACGGCAAGGTATTCACCGGCCGGTTCAACCATCCGCCGGTTGAGGTGCTCTTTGATCGAATCTGCCGGGAAAGCGGGATCGAGCACCTACTGACCCAGCCGCGCAGCCCGACCACTACCGGCAAGATCGAACGCTTCCACCGCAGTATGCGCGCCGAGTTCCTCAGTAACAGGGCAGCTTTCGCGAATCTGAAGGCGGCTCAACGGGCCCTCGATCAGTGGGTGGACTACTACAACAGCACCCGGCCGCATCAATCATTAGATATGGCCACCCCAGCACAACGGTTCAGCCCAGCGGCACCAGTAGCGCCACCATCGGCGATCACCGCGCCCGCCGCCGACCGTAGCGGCGATGACTGGGTCAGCCGCCGAGTGTGCTCCAACGGCATCGTGTGTGTGTCCTGGCAACAAGTCTGCGTCGGACGCCATCACGGCGGCGCCCGCTGCGACGTCCACGTCGACGGCGACCTGCTCCGCTTCTGGATCGGCGACCAACTCGTCAAAACCGCCGCCCGCACCAGCCGCGGCGAGGTACGAAACAAACGGGCCCTACGCTTCAGCGCAGCGCCCTAAACCACAACACGAGTGTCAAGGATCAACCGACACAGAAACGTCAACCATCAGCCGACACTGAACAGCCCCACGTCAGAGCTCCTGTTCAGGCCTGTTTTCGTACCGGCGGCGGTCCATGAGGCTCCGCTCATGTACGCGGCGTGTACGCGAGGGGACGGGTGCACCGGCCGCTAGCTAACTACTGCGGGCTACCTCCCGTCGCCAGCCTCCCCACGGCCTGGCGCATAGCTCAGCGAGCCCGAGAAAGATTTTAGACGCTGCTCCCAGGCCGTCCCGACTGCGGCCGATTCGTCTACTTTGTATCGAACACTTGTTTGGGTAGGATTGGCCGATATGAAGCGGAAC
>DATATO010000330.1:0-6658 GCA_036268755.1 Mycobacteriales bacterium
GTCGGGGCCAAGGCGCACCCGATCCCCGTCCTTGACGTGCGCCACGTCGGGATTGATTACTGCCGGTACGCCGCGCTCCCGGAGCACGATGCAGGTGTGCGCGAGAAGCGTGCCGCGGGCGAACACAAATCCGACCGCGCCGTCGATGAGCGGAATGAGCCCGGTGGACGGGTAGGCGGCGAAATACACCAATGGCTCTCCGCTGCCGTCGCCCGGCCGCGCGGAAAAGCCGACGCTGTCGTCGTGGCTGAACACGCTGATGCCCTGCGAGCTGGCCTGATCATCCAGTGTGGACAGATCGTGGATCCAGCGGGCCCGGCCGACCGCGGTTCCAGGGGAAACGGTACTGGGTCCGGCCGGCCCTAGGGAATTCGGCCCAGCAGAGATCGGCGTTGACTCGAGACTCACGTCCTTGGCAATCAGCCGATCGCCAACGGAATACCACTCCAGCCGCGCCTCGCCGAGCTCCGCGCCGAGCAGATGTGCATATCGAGCTACGTTCCTGGCCAGCTCTTTGCTGAATGGTGTGGTCAGACCCTGGGAATTATCCGCGACCGACAATTGACCAGCAGGCGACTGCGCGATTCGTACGACCTCCCCCGACCCGTCCTTCACCCCTCGACTGCCGCCCTCGTAGACCTCCGACCACACCGTTCCATCAGAAAGTATCGTGGTGAAACCAATCAGGTCGGCCGGGACCACCTCGCCGACCTGCACGGTGCAGAGGCCGGGACCGACCATGTTCCCGGATCCCAGTTGGCGCAGCACAACCGCGAGGTCCATTCCAGAGACCCGCTGTTTCGAAATACCGTTGCCCACCAGAAACTGTGCGCCCCGAAGCATTGCTCGAATCTGTGCGGCGGCTGCGTCGGCGGAATCGACCGGATACGTGAGGTAGACCGTACGATAAACATCGATATCGTTCTTCCGGCAGGCCCGTTCGAACCAGACCCGCTTTTGCAGGGCGCGTGCATAGTCGCGTTCCAGACTACCCAGCGTCAGACTTTTCATACCCTCGAAGTCGGTATGGTCGCGGATTCCCTGCTGCGCAACCGATGCACTGGATACGATGGGTCGCGCCTGCAGGATCGACAGCTCGTCCTGGCGCCATGCCCATTCGACATCGGCCGGCCCGCCGGTGACTTTCTCGATCTCCGGACAGAGAAGGGCGAGCGCCTTCGTGAGGTCGGCCGGAAGGTCGAGCCCCTCGTTAAGGCTGGTGCGCACCGTAATCCCGGAGCCGGAGGTGATGTCGGTCGTATTGCCGTCGCTGGCCTCCACGACGGCGCCTTTTCCGGTGGTTGGATGTTTCGTGAAGAGGACGCCACTCCACTCCGCGGCGATCTGCCGTTGGATAATGACCGCCATCTCGGTCTGCACAATGCCGCCGCTGTAGTGCATCACGCGCTCGGTGAACAATGACGCCCAGCATTTGCGTATTGCGGCTGTGACGTCGGTGAGTGAGGTCAGATCGAGCCATGAGTCAAATACTCCGGACCAGGTCGTGGCCCGCGCATCCTCCACCGGGGACGACGACCTGACGACAACCGGGCCATTCTTGAGCAATGGTCCGATGTGCTGCTCGAGCAGGCCGGTGAGCTCACTGTCCGGCTCGACCCGGTGCAGCGCTGATCTCAGCTGTGCCAGCTCCGATACCCGTCGTACCGGCTGCTCCGCCATTACCTGCCGGCTCTGTTCGATCTGCTCGCCGATATCCGATGTGGCCAGTAGATTCTCGAGAACCGCAGTGGTGAGGCAGAATCCGGGCGGTACCGGCAGCCCTGCATTGATCAGCCGGCCCAATGTGTGGGCCTTATTGCCCGTCACCTGTGCCGGATAGGCACCACAGCGGTCGAGGTCAATAAGGACCGGATCAGTCACGTGCGGGCGCCTCTCTCGGTACAAAGGGTGGAGCCAGAATACGCGTGCCATATTGGGCGGCAGCCGACATCATCTTTGTCGCAGTCCGCCGTGTCGTTCTCACAGGTGCGTCAGTCCCCCCGGTCGTCCGGCCCGTCCGACCGCGCGCCCGGCCTCCTGGGTTAGAGCGGGAAGGGCCAGGAGTAGGGGCCGTCGGGGGTGTCGAGCCAGATGTATTGGCGGTCCAAATCGTCCAGGGCGGTGATTCCGAGGCGGGACCGTTCGGGCTGGTTGAGGCGGTGCCAGGTGGCGGTGGCGTGTTCGATGGTGTCCCAGATGCGGCGGGTGCCGCGTTGCTCGGTGGGCCAGCGTCCGCGATTTGGTTCGGGTCCGATGTGTGCGTGGGCGTCGGCGGTGTGCAGGGTGAGTCCGGCTGGGTCAGGCAGGGTGAGGCGGAGGCCGGGCAGGTGTAGTTGCAGCCAGAAGGTCAGGTCCGGGCCGGGATCGGCCAGGGTGGCCGGGTCCATGGCGGTGGTGCCGCAGTGCGCCATGCCGGTGGTGGTGTCGCCGGCAGATTCCCCTGGGCCGAGGGGGTTGTCGATGCGGGCCCGTAGCGGCATGAAGCGGGCCGGGGTGGCGTCGATGTGGCCGGTGACCTCATCGGGCGCGGTCTTGTCCAGTACGGCTAGCGCCCCCGCGTCCCCGGTGAGCGGTGCGACGATCCGTCCTCCTGGTGCCAGTTGCCGAATCCATTCCGGGGGTATTGCGGTGATGGCGCAGGTGGCGAGGATGCGGTCGTAAGGCGCGCGGATGGGCAGCCCAGCCGCACCGTCGGTCGCGGCGACGATGGGCCGGTAGCCGACTTCGACCAGATGGCGGCTCGCGTCGGCGGTCAGCGCCGGGTCGATGTCGATCGTGGTGACCCGTTGGTCACCGAGCCGGGCACAGAGCAGGGCCGCGTTGTAACCGGTGCCAGTCCCTACCTCCAACACCCGCATGCCGGGCCGCACCGCGAGCCGGTCGAGCATCACGGCCATGATGGTCGGTTGGCTGGAGGAGGACGTCGGGAGCGGCCCGTCATAGCCGGTGACCGAGCGTCGGGACGTCAGTAGCGCCTGATCGGTGTAGACGGCGCGGAGCCATTCTTCGCCGTTCTGGTCGCTGATTTCGGTGTCGCCATCGAAGAACCGCGGTACGAACACGTGCCGCGGGGTGGCGGCGAACGCGTCTCGCCATGCCGGGTCGGTAATCGCGCCGGTCGCCGCGAGGTGTTCGGCCAGAGCTGCGGCCAATTCCTGCCAGTCGGTCATGACCTGGTGCCGATGAGTTCGTCGGCGATCGCGGCCACGATGGGGAGGTCGCATTCCTCGGCGAGCCAACCGAATTGGCCTGCGGCGTTGCATTCCAGAAACACGTACTCTCCCTCGCTGATAATGAAATCTACCGCTCCGTAAACCAGACCGAACCCGCTCATGAACCGCCGTAGCTTAGTACACGCCCGTGACCGCGCCGAGGTCGATCTCGCCCGCCTCGGTCACGAGTCGACCCGACCAGCCGTCCCGCAGGATCGCGGCCACGGTCATCCGTTGCGGAAAGTCGCCAGTGTCCACAATGAACACACCTACGCCGCGACCCCGCAAGACGCTGGCGACCGCCTCAGCGGACCAGTCTTCGGCCGCGCTGACGATCAACACCACCTGCTCACCCATCACGCTCACTCATCCGGCGTGAAATAGGTGTCTTTCACGACCTTGCTATCCAGGTGGGTGTTCTGCGAGTGCGGCACCTGGGATTTCGGCGTGCGGTGCTTGGCCTCCACCGCTGCGCTTGGCCGGGCATGACGCAGGACGAAGGGGCGGTCCCCGCTTGGCAACTCCGCACTGAGCGGCAGCTGCCGTGCGTTGACCGGAAACCGCCGAGCTGCTGGCATCAACGGGTCGGACATGGTGTGGTCCTGCCTTTCTCGGAAGTTGGCACTAACGGGAACTGCGCCGTGAGGAGCGAGTGGTGGCAAACGTGTGCGCGGCCGCATGGGGGTCCGAGGTATTGACCGATAAGTCGTGCACCCACGACGGCGGCGCATTCCGGCTGGCCACCGCCACGGTGGCCAGCCGCTCACAGGCCGCGCGCCGTTCTGCCGGCGGGCCGTCCCAGGTCACCATCCCGCCGCCCGACGCCGTAACCGCCAGATAGCGACGCCCAATGCCTGCCGGGCCGGCCCCTTACGCAGCGCAGCCCAAACCTCGTAATGAAACGCGCACAACCACGCCGGAGCGCCGTTCTCCCGGCCGACCAGGTAACCGCCCCTCGCCGGACAACGCGCGCAACCACGGCGGTCGCCGACTCCGCTGTCCGGCCGATGCCGACCGCCAACCCCGCGAGTGCCCCTCACGGGACAGTCTCCGTCAGGCTCGGCGGATCGATCCATTCCACCGTCGTCAGGCCGCTGTGACCATGAACCGCGACCACGCCGGATATGCCGTCCCACGTCGCCGTGGACGGATGTTGGCCTCGCCACCGCAGGCTCACCGGCCCGTCGGTGAACTCCATGCCTTCGGCAACGCAACCTATGCCCGAAACGCCGGAAACGTCGCTAGCCCTGATGAGTAGGAACCGGCGAGGTCGAGGCGTGCGAGTCTCACTCCCTTGGTGCGGAACCGAGGCGTGAAGGTGTCGGTTTGTCGTTCCACCGAGTGACTTGTACGACTGGAGGTCAGGCGTTCGCATAACCTTGAGTGAACAGTCGGACACAGGCCGCTCGGAGGAGCAGCACAGGGGGCATTGGAGGGGGCATCTTGGGGAGCAGGGTTGGCGGCCTCATTGCCCATCATCGGGACGCGCTCGGCATGTCGCAGAGCGAGCTAGCGAGCGAGTTGAACAGGGCCGCCCAACGCGACTCGCTGACACGCCACGAGGTGAGCCGTTGGGAACGCGGCGAAGTGGTCCCCGGACGCTATTGGCGGGATCACCTCTGCGCGGTTCTGGCGATGCCGGTTAGCAGCCTGCGTACGGCAATCCGTGATGGCAACAGCGCTTCTCCTGGCGAACAGGATCTACCCGGGTCGCCCAACGAGGCGGATTACGTCCTTGCCAGGGCCGAACTGGTCGAGCGTTTGCAACTCACGTTCGTCGATGACGGAACCGTCGTGTCCATGCTCAAAGACCAGACCAACTATCTGCGTCTATTGGATCGGAGAATGGGCGGCGCTGGCCTGACTCAGCAACTGGACGGACACATCGCTGGCATGCGGGATGTCTTGTGTCAGGCGGTTCTAGCCAGACATCGCCAGCCGATCGCCGCAGAGTTGGCTGGTGCCTGCACTCTTGCGGGATGGCGTTGCCTTGATCGAGGCGCGATAGCTGACGCTCGCCAGCACTATGACGTGGCAGTCAGTGCAGCACGAGAGGCTGATTCTCCTGCCCTGCTTGCTCACGCGATGGGCGAACACAGCTTTGTGCTCATTGACCTTGGTCAAGTCGCTATCGCGCTTGCGCTGGTGCAAGAGGCCCGGGCAGTAGCCAAATCAAAAGTGCCACGCCTATTGACGTCGTGGCTGTGCGCAACGGAGGCCGAGGTCCAGGCCGTGGCGGGCAACGGCGATCGCAGCCGCAAGACGTTCGATGAGGCGGCGCGGCTCCTCCCTGACGCCCCAGTCGACCCAGCCCTGCCGTACATCACCCTGGACCACACTCACCTCACCCGATGGCGGGGCAACATTCTTGCCCGCCTCGGTGACGATGAGGCAATCCGGCATCTATACGCGGCGAGCGGGGCGCAAGATCATTCGCTACGGGCACGCGCAGGTTTGCACACTGATCTTGCGTACGCTCTCACGGCATCAGGCGAGAACGACGAGGCGGGAGTCCAATTAGGCATCGCCAGACCGCTCGCCGAACGGGCTGGCTCCCAGCGCCAGCGCCGACGTATCGCTCAGTTAACGTCCCAACGCCAAGACATGCAGCAACGCGATCAGTGAGCCGGACCCGGCGATCTCTCCGGACCGGATCAGGTTCGGGATTTCCGTCATGGGGATCCAAGCGACCTTGCCGGCCTCCTCCAGATCGGTCGGATCGCCGATATGGGTGGCTCCGGTCGCGGTGTAGAGCGTGTGCGGTGTATCGACCATGCCCACCATCGGCTGGAACGTCAGCAAATGATGCATCTCGCCAGTTGCTCGCCACCCGGTCTCTTCTTCCGTCTCCCGCGCCGCAGCAGTGGCCGCATCTTCTCCCGCGTCAACGATGCCGCCGGGCAATTCCCACCCGAACGCATCTGGGACGAACCGGTGCCGCCACAGCATCAGCACCCGGTCTTCTTCATCGAACACGGCCGCTACGGCGACCGTCTGCAGCCGTACGACGTGGTGCCAGAACCGCCTGCCGTCAGGTGGTTCTACGTCGAGCTGAACGAGACGAACCCACTTGCTGTCGTAGATCGTCCGTTCGCCGAAGACCTTCGTTCGCGGGGCACCCAGCATCTCATCGGCCACCGATCAACCCTACGTGGACGACGATCGCAACATATGGGCGACGGTGCGACCGTGGGCGAGGTCATCCGCGCTTCGACAGGCCAGCCATCCGCGTGCACCGGACTGGTGGAGCCTGCAGATGATCTGCCGCTAGTACCGTGTCACTGAAATTCGTTGGGCAATTACACCCACAGTGCGCGACTACTCCACGGATCCCGTTGCGAACAGGCCGACCGGGCACGAGACGCCGGTCGCGTGGACGGGGCAGTAGCCGTTCGGCACCTTCTGCAGGTACTGCTGGTGGTAGTCCTCGGCGTAGTAGAACGGCC
>DATATO010000331.1:0-2749 GCA_036268755.1 Mycobacteriales bacterium
GTTCAAGACCAGCAGCGACGGGTTGTGCGAGCAGACGACCCACGAAGTCATGATGGTCGGCTTGAGAGGGCGGGATGCGGTGCTCTTACAGTGTGCGCTCTTGCGCGGAGATGTTGCCGAGATCCACCGACTAGTCGATGCCGAGCTCGCCGAACATCGTCCGGCCTCGCCGCGCAGGGCGCGGCTGTTGGCGGGGCGGTCGTTCGCGCACATCCTCGATTCCGACTTTGCTACTGCACACGACGATGCTCGGGTTGGCCTGGACATGGGGTTTGGGCAACTGCTGTTCCGAGCGTTATGTGCCTTGTCCTCCGGGATGGGTGGACTAGAGCGCGACGGGTCCGACACTGCTTCCGTCGAAATAGCGGCCATGGCGATCCTGGGCCTGAGCGACGAAGGTCTCTCGAGAGACACGTGGTCGGCCGCGCTTACGGCGGAAGCAGCAATGTCGGTCGGGCGACTTGATCTCGCCGAGACTGTCGCCCGTCGGGTGTGGCTCGCCTCGGCGAGCACCGACCCGCCCGAAGCTGTCTTCGCCGGGCAGACCCTCGCCCGAGCGTTGTTGTTTCAGGGGCGACTCGACGATGTCAGTGCACTGGCACCGCACGTCGAACAGGCCGCCCAACGCCACGGGCTGGTTGCGCTGAAGCTGGTTGTCCGCGGTTCGCTCGCCTACGTCGACGCCCTGCGCGGCCGCCACGACGAGTTGACCCGGCATGTCGCCAGTATCGACGAACTGGCGTCGCATTGCCCACGCGGCTACTTCGTGGCCGGTTCCATGGTGTTGACGGCCTACGCACTGGCTACGGCCCAGCTCGCAGAGAAAGCGGTCGATGTCCTGCTGCGCGGCGCCGGCGGTCCGCTGCTTCCGAACATTCAGCTCGTCGACCGCGCCTATGGGTATGAGCTGCTCGTCGCGGCGGCTCTGAGCCTCGGCGACATCCCGACTGCCCGACAGTGGGGCGACCTCGCCGGCGCTCTGACCGGATTGCCCCGGGACGGAATGGCCGCCGCGGCGATCCGGCGTATCAAGGCGCGTCTGGCGGTGGCCGACGGCGAGGTGGTCGTGGGAGCCGTCCTAGCCGAGAAGGCCGCGACGATCGCGCTCGGCAATGCAGGCCATCTGGACGCGACACGCGCCCGACTGCTGGCCGGATCGGCGCTGTTAGGCAACGCCGAAGGCAATTGGTCGGCCAGACTCGCCCTGTCCAGCGCGCATGATCAGGCCATGCTGCTCGGAGCCACGTCGCTGGCCCTACTCGCCCGCCGAGACCTGCGCAGCATCGGGCTACGACTCATCGGCGAAGCGCAAGCACCGATGACCTCACGCGAGCGCGAGGTGGCCGAGCTACTCCTCGCCGGCGGTTCCAATGCCCGGATCGCAACCATGCTCGGAGTGTCGCCACGCACCGTGCAGAGTCATGTCAGCGGCGTGCTCAAAGCTCTTGATCTGCCGTCACGGGCGGCGGTGCCCGGTGTCCTTCGAGCTGACCGAGAACTAGACTCGGGGACACAACGGTTGACCCCGCGGCAGTGCCAGGTAGCCGACCTCATCAGTCGCGGCTACACCAATGACGGGGTAGCCCGAACCCTCGACGTGTCGATAAAAACAATCGAGAAGCACCTCGGCGACATCTACCGCCGCCTTGGAATCAGCTCCCGCTCCGCCCTTGCCGCCCAGTGGCCGGCGTAACCGGAGAATCGAAGTCCGCCGTTCCCCTACTACCGCCGATGCCGCGCACACACCATTGTTATGGGAGTGGACGATGAACGCCAGATTCCCACCCAGTTCCGCCGCCCGAGCCAGTCCTGCAGCACCGTTGTTGGGATCGCGAAGCTGCCATGGCGTCTTCTCCAAGCACTGATGCCGACTGATGATCAGCGCTTCTGAGATCTGGGCACGTGCGTCCGGCCGAGATGAGCGAAGGCGCCTGGTGTTCGCCGTCCCGAGGACACGATGACCTGATGCCATAGAGCTCTGGTAGGTCGTTGCGGTGTACGACATTGTCTCTGAGCCCGTTCGAACGGTGCTGGCGAATCCCCGAGCAAGCTGACGCCCATTGTTCCAAGGAACGACCAAGCTCTTAGAAGAAAGGCAAGAGATGAGAATTTTCACGATTCGAACATTAATTGCGCTATTTGGCGCGTCTTCTGTAATGGTCCTATTCCTCGCGGTTCCCAGCGCCTCTGCGGCCACTGGCGTACTCGCGGCTAAGAGTGGACATGCGCCTAAAGCGGCCAAGAGTGCACATGCGTCCAAAACCGGATGTTCACAGCTCACCAAGGCACAGGTCCAGCCGCTACTCGTCCATCCGATCACGAAGGTCACGGTCAAAGCGGTGACGGCGGAGCAGTACACCGGGGGTACGAAGCGAATAGGCCAGGAATGTGTCTTTGCCGCCGGATCAGCGGATTCGGAAGCGTTGACGGTTACCGTCATTAGCGGCCCCATTGCCGCCCGGGCCTATGCTTCGGACGTCCAGGGCCTCGATGGAGCAGTTGCGGTGCCCGGAGTGGGGAGCAAGGCGGTGCGCGCCCCAGTTGATGCCAAGGGAGCTGCTGGCACGACCACGCTGTCGGCGTTGAAGGGAAAGACATATTGCTCGGTATCGCCACAGGACGGTAACGTCCCGGGTGAAGCACAGCTCGAAGAGGCCGCTGGCGCCACGGCCGACATCGGCAACAAGGCCTATGCCGAGATTGCGGCTGCCGTCGGCACGGTCTGTAACCGCATCTTTGGAAGTGGAAA
>DATATO010000332.1:0-6148 GCA_036268755.1 Mycobacteriales bacterium
CACTCCTGCCTCAAACTGGTCTGGGCCGTGCTCGACCGCGCCTCCGCCGGCTGGCGCGGGTTCACCCAAACCCCGGCTGGCCTGCGCCTGCTCCAAGACCTACGCCGCTCGCTGCTCGAACCCCCGACCCCACTGCCCCAACGCCGCACAGACCCTGAAACGACACACAAACCGTCAGCGCCATCGCCTAACATCAACCGCATCGAGCGGAGCCCCCCATCCGGACTTTTACACCGCTCCTGGGACGCCACCTGTGTGGCGGCGCGGGTCCGTGCCCCGTGGTGATCGACTTTATGGTTGTGTCGGGTCTGTGGGTAGGCGGGAAGCAGACGACAGCTTCCGCTGTGCTGGGGTCGATCAGGTGGCGTGGGTGAGTTCGGTGAAGATCGCTGTGAGCCGATGCCGTGGGTCGATATCCACACCGAGTTCGTAGTGGCCTCGTCGGAGATTCTGGACGAACGCGTGTCCAGCGCTGATCACCTGTGTTGAGCGGAGTCTTTTCAGGCCGCGCATCGGCCGTAGCCGAGCCTTCAGACGCCCGTGATCGGCTTCGACGGCATTGTTAACCGGTATGAAAGTCCAGCGTCGCCGGTCCGCTCCGCTTTCGGCGGGGTGTTGGTCGGCATACGGTGCGACCGTCCCACCGTCCACCGAGAACTACTGGATCGAATACTGATCGTTAACCGTCGCCACCTCGAACGCGTGCTGGCCGAGTACCTGGTGCACTTCAACCACCATCGCCCCCACCACGCACTGCATCAGGCAACACCACTCAGGCCACTCCCACCCGCCACGTCACCATCCCACCCACGCGTCCAAGGCCGAGACAGACTCGGTGGACTGATACACGAATATTCCCACATCGCATGACATTGATGACCTATTCGGCACCCACAGGGTTCGCCGAGTGTGTCGTGCGTGCTTGTCGGTCAGTGTCTGCTGTGATCGGGGTGTGCCTGCTGCTGGACTTCGCGCGGTGCCCGGTGGGCGTCATCTGACCGACGGCGCGGTCGCTGTTGGTTTTATTGATGTGGAGGGCGTTGAGTGCCAGGAGCTTCTCGAGGCGGCCCCGCCGGTGCGGTCGTTTCCGTCCTGTGGGAGCCGCGACGTGGCGCACGGCGCCGCTGTGCGCGGCCAGGATTAAGGCGCTGAGCGATCTGTCAACCAGAGCATCTGCATCCCTTTCCGTCCCCCAGTGGTGGCCACACAATGAGGAGCGCTGAGATGATGCTAGCCGTCTGCATATCGTTCTAACGGCCCTAAACTTCCGTAAGTAAATTGATCTGCCGAAGGACGCCATCATCACCAGCCAGCGCGGGATATTTTTCCATGGCCTTCTTGCATAGAGTGACGAGTTCCGCTTTCTTGCTTTTTCCTTTGGCGAACTCGTAATACTCGAATGGTGGGCCAGCATTGCCCGGGACTTCACATTCCACACTTTTGTCCTGATCCCTGTACTTGTACTTGACCTTGTCTTTCTTCCTCCCGGTTGGGGTTCTAACCAGGAGGTCGGCGATTGGGTAGAGCAGGCCTTGCATGGCAGCCACGAAGCTGCGTTCTAATCCGTATCTCCGGTTTCTGTTCTCTTTTTCGTCTGGGTCGCGCATTCTATTTAACTCTTCTATTTCCTTTGGGTAGATCGCGGGCGTTGCGTAGATTTCATCGAGCATCGCCAAGACGTAGCAGTAGGCGGCATTGAATAGTTCCATGAGCGGCTGGAAGTCGCAATTTTCGTAATCCTCAGTTCGGGGATTGCTAATGACTGGCCAGGTGGCCAGGGGATGATCGATCGAGATATCTTGTTTGAGTGAACCGTCCCGGATGCCCATGCCGTCGATGCCTTCGGCCAAACGCCGAAACTTTTCATAGTGTGACCAGTCTTCTAAGCCGGCTCTCGGGTTAGTTGGGTCTAATGGGACTGTAGTACCTTCTGCGCCCTCGCCTTGTTCGATAATTTGTGTCAGCGCCTTCTGCGCGGTGTTAAGATCGGTGACTCGGAGCGTTGTTCCGCCGCCGAACTGGTTCCAGTAACCGCGGTAGTACTGCAACTCCGGATGACATTCCTCCCAAAGCGACTTCCCCCGCTCCCTATCGAGGCATTCGAAGCCCTCCCAGATGGCCTCATAAAATTCGCCGAGAGTATGGTACGTCTCGTGCTCAATGGATGCGTAAAGTGTCAGAGGGGGTGGCTGGGGCTTCTCCAGCGGCATAAAAGCGCACTCTAGCAATGGTGTGGACAAACGGTGCAGACCCAGACACAACGGTGGCTGACGGTGCAACATGTATCGGGGAAATCTCGGTACGAAATTCTCGTCGTAGAATTTGACCCTGGTGATTTTATTTTCACCGATTTCGATGTCCTTATCCCCATATCCGATCGCCACGATGAGGTTGCGGACGAGCGCGAGGTGTGACATCTCCTCAATAGCTACTCCTAGGATGGTACGGAACGGTCCTCTGTCCTTCCCGGGAGCCCACTGGGAGTAGCCTTTCGTTCTAATCGACCACGCGGCATAGAGATACAGCGGAATGGTGGACATCTCCACTTGCGCCGCCAGATACAGGTGCGCAGCCAGGCTCTCCACAGTTTCAATTGGCTTCAGTTTCTCTGGTGCGATCACCCACGGCGTACCCGTAGCGTATTCGGCACATTCCTTGCCCCATTCGCCATCTTCGTCCTGGATTTTTTGGCACTCTTCCTGCCACCGGCGCTCGCGGTCCTCGCGGTCGCGCTTGCGGTGTTCCGCGCGCTCTCTTCTGCGTCTTTCCAGGGCTGTTTCCTGGGGTGTTTCCTCGACTGTCCTGCTTTCGTTGACCATTGGAATTCCCCTCGTCGTGCTACATTTATCCTTGTGTAGGTGACGCGGTGACGGCGCCCACAGGCTGATGGGAGCCCCTCACTGGATCGCGGTTAATAGTGGTGAAGAAGCCCCGGCGGACCCAGTCTCGCAGCAAAATCCATCCTTGCGGGATATCCACGAAGCGGGACGCGGTCCGTACCGACTCACCGTGCACCAGCGCGTAAAGCAGCCAGTATGCATCGGGCTCAAGCTCGCTGACCACGACGACGTAGTCACAGCGACTGACCACGAGCGGGGTCGCGCGGGCTAGCGGCACCGCCACATCCCGGCCTTTTCTCACATCCTCCACGTAGCGATGCACCGGGAAACGGGTATAGAGCAGACGCAGACATGGCACGGCGACCAGCGTCGTATCCAGCCAGGCGTCATCCGGTTCGCGCGGCAGGTCCGCCAGGCAGACGGTGTCACTGTCCTCGGCGCCTACTCCCTCGAGTACCTCGACGAATATACGCTCGAACTGGGCAAGGTCGATGATCAGGTCGATCCATCCCTCGCGCGCCTCGGCCGGTAAATTGCGGTCGGGTCGTGTCTGCAAGAGATGATCAACAAATCGATTATCAACGTCGAAGAGGGTATGAGAACGGGATGGGTACGCCCCAAGATAATCAAAAACGAACTGCTCAAAAAGGTCCGGCCCGAGTAGTTGGCACAGCGCAGGATGCAGCCCCCGAAAGCTGTCTAGCAAACGCAGCCGATACCCACGAAGATAAATACCCAGACGTTCCACGGCGCTAAGCTGGCCCGAACCGGTGAGAATCTGACGAGCTCCCGGACTGGCACCACAGGGATCGAGGATCGCCCCCTGCATCCACCGCTGGACCAGGACAAGGTCAAGTTCGTCAGCCACGCTACCTCCCCGCATGCCCATCGGCCGCGTATCCTCGAGCCTTGCCCACCTCGGCCTGAAGCTCAGGAAACGATGGAAGCCGGTCATCCCACTCCAACACGGCCGGAACCGGACCGACGAGCTCACTTGCCAGCCGATACAACTCCCAAACACAATCGGCGACCGGGCCATCATGTGTGTCAACGATATGCGTGCCCACGTCGGTATGACCGGCCAGGTGCATCTGGACCACCTGCTTATGAGGGAGGGAGCGCACATACTCGACAGGATCAAAGTCGTGATTTACCGAGGAGACATAAACGTTATTCACATCGAGCAACAGCCTACAGCCGGTTGCCTCCACCATCCGCGTCAGGAATTCCCACTCCGTAAGGGTCGATCCGACAAACCCCACATAAGTAGTCGGATTCTCCAACACGAGCGGCCGATCCAAAAATTCCTGAACAATCCGGATCCGCCGGGTCACATGAGCGAGTGACGCCTCCGTGAATGGGATCGGCAACAGATCATGCGTGTTGATCCCCGCAACCCCAGTCCAACAGAGGTGATCAGAAACCCACACCGCGCACACCCCGTCAGCGAGCTGCCTCACACGTGCCAAATACTCGAAGTCAAGCGGATCGGTGCTACCAATCGACAACGACACCCCATGCATAAAGATCGGGTAGTGCTCGGCGATCGAGCCCAAGACATGTCGCCGGTAGCCCCGCGATTCCATGAAATTCTCCGAAATAATTTCGAAGAAATCTACGGCCGGCCAGTGTTCCTTAATATACCGCAGATGCGGGAAGCGCAACCCGACTCCGAAATCGAGATGCGGTCCACGCGTCTGGTCGATTGAGCCGGTCGGCCGTTTCACGTGCCGCCTTCTTGCTGACTACCGGCCGAGAACTCACCCTGACCACTTATCGTATCCGCCGTTTCCCGTTTTTTTTCTGCGTATTCATAAGGTGGCATTAAGTCGTCCGGATATCCCTCACCCGGCGTAGGGCCAAAAGCGAGGCCCGCCGCGTACATCCGCGTCTCAAAAAGCTTCCGAGCCTGCTTCCATACGCTCTTACCCTTATACGGGCCCGCCGCGAATACCCGACTAACATTGATAGGAGTCGCGCAGCTCCCGTTGTTGCGACACGCCTGCTCACCTGGATATGCTTGCTCCACATCGGAACCCGCATATCCGCACCCACCCTGATTGCGACACGCGCTCTCACCATGGCAGTTATGGAAAGCGGTCGCGCATTCCCCCATTCCCGCCATATCGCCCGTCCCGCGGACACCCGCTCCCTTACACGCGTTGAGCCCCATACACACATGAAGATCAAGCACGGCCTGAGACTCGCTGGCCGGTTCCCGTGCAGGTCCCGACTCGCTTCGACGGTCAACCAGCTCCGCACGGACCTCGGCCACCTCCGCGCTGACGCCCATATCACCAACACTTTCTCCACGCTGCTCGGTCATGGTTACTCCCCCTTTCCCTTTCCTGTGGGCTCTGATCGAACCGAATATCAAAACCAATCCCCGCCTACGCAGGTGAAGATTTGAGGCCCATACAATTCAATAATTCAATGACTGGCGCGCCCGTCTGCCGAGACCTCGACAGTGCGCTCCGCCTGGGCAAGACCGCGTGGCGTGCACGAGGCTCAGCTCACATTCGTCCTGATTCACGTGATTGTGATTACAAGAAAACTGCCGGACTGCAACCTATTCAGGCACATCCGATGAGTGCGTCAGTAGCTATGGCGACCGGCCCGAAGCATCCCTCCCCGCTTGGCGCGTGACGCCTGTCCTTTCTATCTTTTGAGAATGCCAGTGGCCCTGCGGGCTGACAAATCGAGTCGACCCTGACGACACGAAAGAGGAGCGCGTGAGCAACCAGCAAATGCGGATAGGTCCGATCTCGCTAACGAAGCCAAAACGGCACGTCAGTACGGTTTTAAACGTTCTCAGGTGAGGCCATAAGTTACTCCAGGGCCAATCCAGCCTATCGTAGATTATGTCGGCTCCCACGCCAGTGGTCCTCAGGTCCCCGTGGACTGCCGCCTGACGACTCTACCCTTGAAGAACTCGCTACATAAGTCAACCGTTAAACTCAAAAGAAACGCTGTTAGGTGAACCTAACCACGGATGAGTCTAGCGACTCGTTAGCTTTGGAGGACTACTGTCGCGTAGAGTAGCGATCAGTGGCATGTGGGTGGCAGATTCAAGTAGGAGTAAGGCTCCGATGCGAGGAATGTTCGTTATGTGCCGCCGCGTCGATACCGTGTCGCTCCGTTCGATTTCGGCCCTAACTAATCTCCGACGGCGTTGTCAACTTATCGGTCGTTGACCTGGCCGGGGTATGTCAGGGTGTGGTGGACTTTGGCGGCGCCTCGGTCAGGGGGTTGCGGCCAGGCCGGTGATCTCGTTCCAGGTCGTGAAGCGGTGGTGCATCTCGGTGCGG
>DATATO010000333.1:0-6928 GCA_036268755.1 Mycobacteriales bacterium
TGCGGCTTTGGGTTTTGTTTCGGGACGGATGAGCGTTCTGATGGGTATGGAGGCATGTGCGTGGGAGCCTACGACTCCGCGTTGGCCCGACGAATAGTCCACCGGGCTACCGTGTCGGCGATCGATCCCGCTCATGACGGCGTCTACGCCGAGCTCGGCCGGCTCATCGCGCACTGTTGGGAAGAATCGCTCGATCTGGTGGCGACCCACGGTGTGTTGCCGCGGCGGAGCAACGATCCCGAATACGAGATTGCCTCGGCGCGGGACATAGGGCTTCGCTACATGGCGGACCGCGCGGATCAACGTCAATTTCAGGCCACCCGGTCCGATGAGCTATCCGGCAGGTCGAGCCTTCTCCGTCGCAGTTTTCGGCAGGCTGCCTGGTTCCTGGGCGGCGTTACCCGCGGTGCTCACATCGGACGGCTGCTACCCGAGATCGACAGCGTGTTTGCGGTGTCGACGAATGTTATCTCTATAAACGGTGACTCCCGGCACTTCTATCAGCCACTTGATCCTGCCGGTTCCCGGCTTGCCGACACCGCTCCGGTGCGGGTCCGGGAGGCGTTGCTGCATGAGATCGCCCACGCCAATTTCGCCCATGCGGCGCCCCATCTGGCTCGCATCCCGCACTTGGAGCGTTCTCCAGCCCTGCGGGTGGTGCTCGAGGGTTATCCGACCTGGGTCATCGCTCGCATCGCCGCACGAAAGGATCCTCGCACTGGGCAGCTGGTGGACCCCGAGCTCAACGCATGGCAGTGGATGGTTCATCCACTGGAGCGAACCGGCGTCACACCATTCGGCTCGCCGTACCGGCAGGGCGCGGTCTGGTTCGAGAAGATCCATGACCTTTTCGGGGACGAAGGGGTCCTGGCAGTCGCCAGACTCGCAGAGGCCGAATTACCTCGGCCGAGGTGGCAGTGGGGCGCCGACGTCGGAAACTGGGGCGATCGGACCCTAGGGGTGCCGCGGCGGAAACTCAAGCGGATCCGCGGCGAATCGCACTAGACCCTGCTCATGGGAGACCTCGCCGGACTTACGTCCTCGGGCATGATCACAATCTCGTCGAGCGCACGCCTCCGCTTTAGGCTAATCGCATAACCCCTGGGAATTTGTGTATGCTGCCGGATAACGATCGCCCAGATACCGCGGATTCGCTATTGGCAGGCCATCATACGAGAACGGGTTCGTGAAGTACGCCGCCGTGTGAGGGTCGACACAGCGCCACGCCGTGTGGGAGTGACCATCTTGATCGGTGTACCTAAAGTCGACGTCGGCCGCTATGTCCTTGCAGTTGGTGTAGACGAAACCACCGTCCGACAGTGAGCTGTAGCCACACGATCCCGCTTCGGCATACGCCGGGCTCGTTACGGCGGACAGGCCGGTCACCCCGATTGCTAGCGCCGCTCCGATGAGGGCAGCTCTCGAGAAGGTGACCCTTGCACCAAGGTTCATAGCATGAAAGTATCACGGTCCCCGGGTAGTGGAGAGCGGTTTGCTAGCTGGGGGTTGTGGGTGGAGGCGGCTTCCGGCTAGGGACATCTCCTGCTAAAACCTGTCCAAGTGGGTGAGACAGGCCCATCCGAATCCGGCCGCTAGATCGTCAGGTTCTCGCCGCTGTCGGCGTCGAACAGAAGCATGTCGGCCGGGTCGAACCACAGCTTCAGGTCCTCGCCCTCTCGGGTTGTGGAACGCGGGTCCAGCTGCGCCACCAGCTGCGAGCTTCCGAACGCCCCCTCGTTGCCGGTTTCGGCGGCGATCTCGGTGAGCTTGCTGGGCGCGGCGTGCGATTCCAGGTCCAGGTAGGCGAACTTGGCCGAGCCGATGGACTCCAGGATGTCGACGTGCTCGGTGACCGTCGCCCCCTGTTCAGTGTCGCCTACCAGCCGGGCGTCCTCGAACGCTTCCGGGCGGATGCCCACCACGACGTTGCGAGACTGCTCCTTGCCATCCTGCAGCCTCTGCCGCGTCGCGTCGGACAGCCGTACGGCGCCCAGCGGGGTGATAACGGTGTCCGATGACAGCTCGCCGGCGAAGAAATTCATCGACGGCGACCCGACGAACCCGGCTACGAACAGGTTCACCGGGCGTTCGTACAGATCCTGCGGGGAGCCGATCTGCTGCACCACGCCGCCGCGCATCAGCGCGATCCGATCGCCCAATGTCATAGCCTCCGTCTGGTCGTGCGTGACGTACACCATCGTGGTGCCGAGGCTCTTTTGTAGCCGGGCAATGGCGGTGCGCATCTGCACCCGCAGCTTCGCATCCAGGTTCGACAGCGGCTCGTCCATCAGGAAGGCCTGCGGGCTGCGCACGATGGCGCGTCCCATGGCCACGCGCTGCCGCTGACCGCCGGAGAGGTTGCCGGGCTTGCGGTCCAGATAGTCGGTGAGCTCCAAAATGTCCGCGGCATCGTCTACCTTGGAGCGGATTGCGGCCTTACTCAGGCCTGCCAGCTTGAGGGGAAACGCCATGTTCTCCCGCACCGTCATGTGTGGATACAGCGCATAGGACTGGAACACCATGGCGATATCGCGGTCGCGCGGCGCGCGTTCGTTCATCCGCGCGCCGCCGATTCGCAGCTCACCGGTGCTGATGTCCTCCAAGCCGGCGATCATGTTGAGCGTCGTGGACTTGCCACAGCCGGACGGCCCCACCAGGATCAGTAGCTCCTGATCGGCGATGCTGATGGTGACGTTGTCGACGACGATGTTCCCGTCGGCGTAGTGCTTGGTGACGCCATCGAGCTCGATCTCGGCCATATCGCCCTAACCCTTCACTGCGCCGGATGTCAGTCCGCTGACGATGCGGTTTTGGAACATGAGCACAAAGATCACGATCGGTATGGTGATGACCACCGCCGCCGCCGCGATCGAGCCGACCGGATTCTCGAACTGCGAGGCTCCGGTGAAGAACGAGATCGCGGCCGGGGCCGTGCGCGCCGAATCCGACGAGGTCAGCGAGATGGCGAACAGGAAGTCGTTCCAGCACTGAATGAACGCGAGGATCCCGGCGGTCACCACGCCCGGAGCCGCCAGCGGCACGATCACGTGCCGGAAGGCCTGGAACGGGGTTGCGCCGTCCATCTTCGCCGCCTTCTCCAGCTCCCACGGGATCTCGCGGAAAAACGCCGACAGCGTGTAGATCGTGAGCGGCAGCGCAAACGTGACGTACGGGAGAATCAACCCGGGCCAGGTGTTGAACAGCGCCATGGAGCGTTCGATCTGAAACAGCGGCGTGACGAGTGAGACCTGCGGGAACATCGCGATCAATAAGGCTGCGCCCAGCATCCACCGCCGGCCGGGAAACCGCAGCCGGGCGATGGCGTAGGCGGCGAATACACCCAGCACGATGGCGACCACGGTGGAAATGATCCCGATGCAGATCGAATTCAGCAGCGGACGCCCGAAGCCGCCGTCTCGGAAGATATTGAAGTAGTTATTCAGCGTCCAGCGCTTGGGAATGAACTTCCCGTCGGTGAAGGTGCTTGGGTGTTTGAACGACAGCGAGACGATCCAGAGCACCGGGGTGAGGGCGAAAAAAACTACCGCCAGGTTGATCGCGCTCCAGCGGACCTTCGCCGATTTCGTGGCCATCAGCGGGTCTCCTCTGGTTCACTACCGGGCGCCGCGGCACCGAAGATCTTGATGAAGATAAATGCAAGGATCGCCACGCTGAGGAAGATCAGCACCGACAGCGTGGAGCCGATGCCGAGGTTCAGGCCGCCGATCAGGTTGTGATATGTCTGAATGGAGACCGAACCGGTGGATTGCGCGCCGTTGGTCAGGATGTAGATGTTGTCGTAGATCCGGAACGCGTCCAGGGCGCGGAACAGCAGTGCCACTACGATCGCCGGTTTCATCAACGGCAGCGTCACCTTGACGAATCGCTGCCAGCGGTTGGCGCCGTCCATCTCCGCCGCACGGTGTAGTTCGTCGGGAACCAGTGCCAGGCCCGCGAGCAACAACAACGCCATGAACGGCGTCGTCTTCCACACCTCGGCGAGGATGATGATGGCCAGCGACGGAATTTGGTGGGTCAGGGGAGCCGAGTCGTTAGACAGGAACCGGGCCAGCCAACCGGTGCCCGGGGTCCACGCGTACTTCCAGCCATAGGCCGCCACCACGGTGACGATGCCGTACGGGATCAAAACGACGGTGCGCAGCAGCCCCCGAGCCGCGAGGGTTCGGTGCATGACCATAGCCAACGCCATGCCGAGCACCAGCTCGATGGCCACGCTGATCACCATGATCACTGTCGTGACGCCGAATGAGGTCCACCAGTACCGGTTGGCGAGCACGGTGGCGTAGTTGTCCAGGCCGATCCAGCCTCGGGCGTCGGGAAATCGGAGGTCATAGCGCTGGAACGACAGCAGGACGGAGTAAATGATCGGCCAGCCGGCGACCACCAGCATCACCAGCGCCGCGGGCGCGCACAACAGCCATCCCAGCCGACGCTCGGCCCGAGTGCCCTCGGTGACCGCGCGTGCCGGCTTGGACCGCCGTCTGCCGGCCTTATGCCGTGGCGGTGCGGCACCGTCTGCCGTCGAAGCGACGTGGCTCATGGCAACACCCCCTTAGAGTTCAGCGCATCGGTGACCTCGCTACGCAGTCGATCGAGCGTCTGCCGGGGTTTGATGGAGCTGGGCGGGGACAGCACGGTGGATACCGTGGTCGAGACGTTCTGATAGAACGGTGTCCGCGGCCGTTCACCGGCGGTGCTCAGCGCCGCCAAGATGGCGTCTCGCATCGGGTAGGCCGCCTTGACCTCGGGGTCGTCGTATACCGACCGGATCGTGGGCGGCAGGCCGTCCTTCACGGCGGCGATCTTCTGACTGCCGGGATCGCGCAGGCAGAGCGCGGCTTGGAACGCCTCCTTCGGATGCTTGGAGTACTTGCCGATGGCGAACACCGCACCGCCCAGCGGCGATTCGCCGGGTCCATTGATGCCGGGATACGGCGCCCAGCGTAGCTTTTTCAGCAGCTCCGGGTTGGCGTCCCGAGTCGCGGCATACACGAACGGCCAATTCAGCTGGAAGGCGGCGCCGCCTCCCTGGAAGGCGAGATTTGCCTCCTGTTCCTGGGTGTTGGACAGCGACGGATCCGCGGCCTTGGAATTCGCGAACCGCTTCATTACGTCGAGCGCCTGCAGGGCCTTATCGTTCAGCGCGACCTTCTTGCCGTTGTCGGAGGTGATCGAGTCGCCCGCCGACGTGACCAGCGCGTTGAACCACACGACCAGCCCCTCGTACTGCGCTCCAGTGACCTCGGCGTAGTGCGGCTTACCCTGCTTGGCGAGCGCGTCCGAGGCATTGATCAGTTCGTCCCACGTCTTCGGCGGGGACTGGACCAGATCGGAGCGATACCACAACAGCTGTACGTTCGAGTTGTATGGCACTGCGTAGAGCTTGTCGTTCCACTGCGCGGACTTCAGCGGCTTGGCCAGAGTGTCCTGTTCGGCCTGCTGTTTGTTCTGGCCTGTCCATTCGCGGATCCAGCCGGCCTCGGCGAGCTCGGCCACCCAGGTGATATCCATGTCCATAACGTCCAAGCCGCTGTCACCCGCGGCAAGCCGCCGCACGAGCTGTTCCCGCTGCCCATCGGCTGCCCGGGGGAGCTGGTTGAGCCTGATCCGATACGCGCCGTGCGCCAGGTCGTTGCAACGGTTGACGATCGTCGCCATATTCTCTTGCGGCCCGTTGTACAGGTTGATGACGACCTGCGACGAGTTTGAGCCGCAGGCCACCATGAGCGGACCGGCCATGGCGAGCGCGGTGCCGACGACGAGCGCGCGCAAGCCTCGGCGAGGTGACCGGCTCCAGGTAGCGCTTCTCACTGCTGGCCCCCTCTTGCGCTGTTGCGACTCTGGGCGAGGTAATGCAGCACACTACCGCCGAACTACGACAGGGGGAAACTGAGACAACGGCACATTCTCAGCGCGTACGGAGCCAGTCGTTACTAACTCAGCCCGAAACTAGCCCATATCGCAGCTAGTAAGGCTGTACCAGTTGGGTAAGGCTGTACCAGTTGGGCTAGCTTCGTTCTGATTAGTAAACATCGTGTGGGCAGGAACTCGTCCTGCCCCGCACGATCGGCTCTAGAGACTTATGCGGTTACGACAGCTCGTCGTCCGCCAGGGCGCCGCCGGAGGCGAGCAGCGCACGTACCTCCGATTCGCGAAATCGGCGATGCCCGCCGGGGGTGCGAATACTGCTGATGCGACCTGCCGCTGCCCAGCGTGTCACCGTCTTCGGATCCACTCGAAACAGCGCGGCGACTTCACTGGGGGTTAGAAGTCGCTCACCTACCTCCACGTCTAGCTCAACTCCTCATGATCGGGGGATTAGTGTTCCTGCTCGTATCTGTTGGCAAACTACGGGCATGGAGCACGTGCTGCGTCATTACAGCATCGTTCGGGCAGCTTCACAGCCAAACGGCACAACAAATATTCCGCAGGCGATGCGCGCCGCCTCAGTTCTACCTGCCGTTGCTTGCCTTGGAAAAGCCATAGGTAATGTCGTTTCTCGGCGTCGAAACGTCACAGTACGGTGAAGATTGCCCTAAAAATTGTTTAGACCTGCTGATGAGCATCAGAGGTTACGTGGGGAGTTAGCTTGTGAGGATCCATCCTGTAGTCAGCTACACCGCCGGCAGGCTCGGTTTGATGGTCGGTGTCGCCGTGCTGCTGTTCGCGGTCGGTTTTCGTAGCTGGGCCCTGGTGATCCTTTCGCTCGCCATTTCCATGCCCGCCTCCTGGTTCCTGTTGCGGAATCAACGGGATCAGCTTGCTACCCGGATCATCGAGTATCAGGAGCGCCGGCGCGCCGAACGTGCCGCGATGGACGACGAGCTCGACCGGGTGTTGGAGGCCGAGCAGGCCGGCGAGACAACGCAAGCCGAGATCTTGCAGGACTCCGGCCGCGGAGAAGTTC
>DATATO010000334.1:0-7752 GCA_036268755.1 Mycobacteriales bacterium
GAAAGGCGCCGACTATCTACTAGGCCCGACTCACGAGGAACTCTTTACCAACATGGTGAAGGGCGAATACTCCTCATATAAGGATTTCCCAGTATCGCTCTATCAAATACAAACAAAGTATCGCGACGAGGCGCGTCCTCGCGCCGGTATTCTCCGGGGTCGCGAGTTTGTTATGAAGGATTCGTACTCGTTCGACCTGGATGATGCCGGCCTGCAAAAGTCCTATGACACCCACCGTGATGCATACATACAGATTTTCGACCGGCTGGGCTTGAAGTACCGCATTGTTTCCGCGGTATCGGGAGCTATGGGGGGTTCGGCCTCTGAAGAATTCCTCGCCCCGGCGGCAGCAGGTGAGGACACATTTGTTTCGTGCACTCACTGCGACTATGCCGCAAATACTGAAGCCGTAACGGCCGCGCTCCCGCTTACCGATACTCCGAATACTCCCATCATGCGAGAAGTCACAACGCCGAATACTCCCACTATCAATTCCCTCGTCGACTACCTCAACGGTGTGCCCGAGCTTGCGGGACAACAGATCAACGCGAGTGACCTTCTCAAGAATGTGCTCGTCACGTTGGTCTCTCCCACCGGCGAGTCGGAACTTGTTGCGGTCGGTGTGCCGGGTGATCGCGAAGTCGATGTGAAGCGACTGGAGGCAGCTGTCGCACCTTGTGAAGTGCGCATGGTGGAAGCGGCAGAATTCACCAGCCGCCCTTACCTCGTGCGCGGGTATATAGGCCCACAAGGCCTGGCCGAGCACGGCATAAGATACCTGGCGGATCCCAGAGTTGCCGAAGGCACAGCTTGGATCACAGGGGCTAACCGCGCCGATCACCACGCGATCAACGTGACGTGCGGTCGAGACTTCTACGTTGATGAATATGTTGAAGCAGCGAATGTGCGCGATGGTGATCCCTGTCCGAAATGCGGTGAAGGTCTATCCATTGACCGCGGTATTGAAATCGGACACATCTTCCAACTGGGACGTAAGTATGCTGATATCGCCGAGCTCGATGCCTCGGGTCCCGACGGGAAACCTATTCGTATCACCATGGGGTCGTACGGAATCGGCATCTCTCGGCTGGTAGCCGTCTTGGTGGAACAAGGTCACGACGACAAGGGGATCCTGTGGCCCCGCGAGGTTGCTCCGGCCGACGTTCACATCGTGGCCGCCGGCAAGAACGGGCAAGTGGCTGCCGCACTTCAGCTAGCGCAGCAGTTTCACGCTCGCGGGGTTCGCACGCTAGTTGACGATCGCGAGACGGTGTCGGTCGGAGTGAAATTTGCCGACGCGGACCTGCTCGGTATCCCGCAAATCCTCGTGGTTGGACGCGGACTTCCAGAAGGGAAACTAGAGCTTAAAAATCGGGCAAGTGGTGAACGCCAAGAGATCGATCTCGAGCAGGCTCTCGATTTCGTAGCAGCGAAGCTCTAGCTGTTGCCGAAATCGAAACAGACATATTTCGTACATTGCTAAGCAGACTCCCCGACGGGGCCGTTCGTTCATGCGTAAACGGAATTCGCTGTTTGGATTGCTCTACTATACGTAAGTAAGCTAATTTCCGATAATTTTTGTTCTAGATATACTAAGATCCACGTTTTGTCAGTCCCTCCGGCTACGGTAATCGCATGACAGACAGTTCTTCGGTGGCGGCTACCTCGGTCCTGGCAGCGCGGCGATCGGTCACAGAGCGCACCCAACGCGCCTACGCAGCAGACTGGCAACGCTTCATCACCTGGTGTTCAGTAATGGATCTGTCCCCCATGCCGGCCGGCTCGGAGACGCTGGCACGGTATGTGCAGCATCTGGCGGCCAAGGGTAAGTCGGTGGCCACGGTGGAACGCGCGCTCACCGCGGTCGCCTCCGCCCACATCGAGCACGACGAGCAGCCGCCGCTGCGCCTGGCGGCAAACGATGCCCTCCGCACCTACGCCCACGAGCAGGCGGAAGTGCTCACGGCTCGCCGCGCCTCCCCCGTCACCGTTTCCGTGCTGCGGGCCATGCTCGCCACCTGCAGCTCCGAGCGCGCCATCGGCATCCGAGACCGGGCGCTGCTGGTGCTGGGCTTCGCCACCGGCGCCCGGCGGTCGGAACTGGCGGCGCTGGATATCTCGGACGTTACGGAGATCCCGACCGGCCTCGAGGTCGCGGTGGGTAACGGTAGATATCGCCGCAACCCGCGACTGCCGTACGGCGGGAACCCCGACACATGCCCGGTCCGCACCATGCGGGCCTGGCGAGACTTGCTGCGCGAGAACGGATACCTTGAGGGGCCGCTCTTCGTACGGGTGGACCGGCACGGATACCTGGGTCACTGCGCCAGCGGGGCCGGCGGCTCGGACGGCCGGCTGTCGGACCGGGGTGTAGCCAACGTGGTGGCCCGTTGCGCCCACCGCGCGGGCCTGGACCCGGAGGCGTGCTGGTCGGGCCACAGCCTGCGCCGCGGCATGACGGTTGAGACCTACCGTACCGGGGCGGACCCGGTCAGCATCGCCCAACACGGCGGCTGGCAGAGCGGATCGCGCGCGCTACACGCCAACTTCTCCCCGCCCGAGGGCTGGACCGCCAACCCATTGTTGGGGGTGGATCTTTAGGATCTAGATTTGCTCCGATGTCGCAGCCAGGCGGTGCGTAGCGCCAACCGGCGGCGCCCTTCGCCGCCCATTTCGGTCTGCGAAGCCCGGCTGGCGCTGTCCAAAAACTCCTCGCGTAGCGCGGCCACGGTTCCGGCCGTGCCGCCGCGCCCCACAGGCCACAGCCGACGGGGCACCGCACCCGCACCCTGCATGAACCGCGCAGGCAGCTTCGAGTCGGCAGCGTTGGTGACGGGGCTCACCGCCAGACCCAGACCCACCGTGACCGCCTGCATAGCCGCGCGCGAGGGAGGCACCGGGTGCCTGGCAACAGGATTGTCCGCGACGTAGCGACCACACACGCTCCGCACCGCCGGCTCTATGTCATCCCCGGCATGTTTGGCCGCTGCCGCCACTCGAACGACGTCCTTAATCAGGGCGTGCCCGCTGCTGAGTGGATTGTTCATCCAGCCATGCGCAGATCGAAGTTTCAGCCGCAGGGTCTCCGCAGCTCGTTGCCGGGGAGGCAGCATTGAGAGGTACTCCCGAATTTCGGCTCGCTCGGCCGCCCTGTCCTCCTCGGTGTAGGCGGTCACCCGAATATCGGCCCTGTCCTCACGCAGCGACTCGTACGCCAAGTCACCGGGGTGGTGTATCGAGACCTCGAGCCCATCGGCCGGAAACACCGTCCCTGGAGTCGCGATGCTGATGCGCAGGTCGACGTCCGCACCGCCCAGCACGGCGGCCTGCGACACGATCGTGCCATGGCTCTCGGCAAGCATTACCTTCACGACGTCGGAGGGTAGGTAGGCGAGCACATCGTCCATCGTCCGCAACAGGCCGGGAACGGCCTGTTGCGCGTACGCGCGGCGCGTCGCTCGTGTCACATCCGGGGGCGGTTGCTCCTGCATAACGATCACAAGCACCGTGTTGGTCGGGTCGGGAAACTGTTCCAACGGATTTTCGTAGTAGCGATACTGTCGACCCACCCAGCCGCCCTCGGGAAACAGCCGGGTCGGCATCACCGTCCAGGTCGTAGCCGCCGGCTTGAAGACCGCGGTCGTCATATTGGGGTTGGTCACGTCCCCCAACACCTGAACGACGCGAAAATCCCGAGGTAGACCGGGGGCGATCGCCAGCCTGGATTCCGGGGATCGCACCGGATCGTAGTGCAGAAACTGGGCGCCCTCGTCGCAAAGCCGCTCCAGCGAGCGTATGGCGGTCAGCGACGGGTTCAGCCGAAGCCTGGCACGGGCCTTGATGCTGGATCGGTAGCCCTGTGCGCCGTCTATCTTGTTGCCGCGGCTCTCCAGCCATCTCAGGTCGGCGCTAATTTGCTGCCGGTTTGCCACATACAACGCCGCGGGGCCGGCGCCTCGCACTCGATCCGGTGGGCGCAACTCGCCCATGGGCACCTCATTGTTACTAGGCAGCACGGTTGACGGAACAGTTCGGTCGACCGAGCAACGGTCGGTCGCACATAGGTATATTTTAGGTCTGCGCAACGTGCTCACGGACACGATTGCCCAATGTGTCCGGTATGCCGGCGCTCAACTCTGTTCTTGAACTATGCACACGAAGGAACCCATCACATGCGGCGAAACCTGATAGCCATACCGGCGCTGATCCTTGCGCTCGCGCTCGGCGCATGCACGGCGTCGGGCGGCGGCGACAAGAAGGGCGACCAGGCCGGCGGCGGCTCGTCGAAAAACTCGACCGCCTTCAAGGCCGATCCGCCGCTCGCGTTCAACACAGTCGCGGCCGTCAAGCTGCCCGACACTGCGCTGCGCGCGAACCTGGGCGGGGAGGTCGTTTCGCGGTTTACCACCCTGCGCGACCGGACCGCCTACATCGTGGAACCCGCCCTGCTGCGGTCGGTGGACTTGCTAACCGGAAAGCAGAAATGGCAGCTGCCCATTGCCGGCGCGCCGGCCGACCCGAATGCCCAGCACGGCCCCTTCGTCAACAACGTCGGCCCCAGGCCGCCTCTGCTGTCCGACGACGGCAAGACGGTCATCGTTGCCGTGCCCGTCACCGAACCCGGGGCGGGCACCACACCGAGCCATCAGGCAATCTCGGTATTGGCGGCGAACAGCGATACCGGCAGGCCTAAGTGGGCCACCAAGGTCGCGGTGTCCGATGCCGTGTCGGGCGGTGACGGAAACGGCGCGATCACCAGCGTGGTCGCGGCCACCGACAAGGCCGTGATCGTCACCTACCGGAACGACAAGGCGACCACCGCGGCCATCAACCCGTCCGACCAGCGGATCCTCTGGCAGCGCGATCAGTACGAGGCCGGCACGGTGACCGGTGATCTCGTCGTCGGCATCGACGCCAACGTCGCAGAGAACTCGTCCATGGTGCAGGCGACCGCGCTCGACCTGGTGAAGGGCGATCAGCGCTGGGTGGGAGCGGCTCGCTCCAGTCAGGTGACGATCGTGCCGGCCAACTCCGCGCTCGTGGTGGTCGACCGCGCCGACTACGGCAGCGGGGACGCCGACCTACTCTTCCTCGACCCAAAGACAGGCCAACAGAAGGCCAGCTACTTCAAGGACCGGGCATTCGGCGGGGGCTCCACCCTCGGTCCCTGCCAATACGATCAGCGTTCGGTCGTGGTGTGCTCGCCGTTTGAGGGTGTCACCGCCTACGACGCGACCAGCGGCAAGCAACTCTGGCAGTTGCCGGACAAGGCCGCCAACCGGGTGGCGCCCGGGGTGACCGCGGTGTGGCACGGTGCGGTGTACGGCAGCACCAGCAACGGCCCGGTGATTCTCGACGCCCTCACCGGCAAGGACCGCTCCGCCAGCCCCGGAGCGGCACCGCACTGGGTGAGCGAATATGGCGGTATCGGCCTCGACCCACAGGGTGCGCCCATCGCGTACCCGGCCCGGCCGTCCCCGTCAAAAACGCAGTGATGTGAACCCTTCCACCGAAACCTTTCAAGATCTACTCGGCCAGCTTTCCAAACTGACGCTACGGGACGAGCGGCGACTGCGTCGTAAGCTCGACGCGGCCGACGCCATCGAGGACCCGGCCAAACGGGACGCCGCTCTGACGGCCCTGGCCGGGCTGGCGGACGAAATCGCCGCCGGCGCGGCGCGCGTCGAGCGGCGGCGTGCCGCAATTGGCGAGATCGGCTACCCCGAGGAACTGCCGGTCACGGCCCGACGTGAAGAGATCGCGGCGGCGATCGCCGAGCATCAGGTGGTTATCGTCGCCGGCGAAACCGGGTCTGGGAAGACCACGCAGCTGCCCAAGATCTGTGCGGAGCTGGGGCGCGGCGTCCGGGGACTGATCGGCCATACCCAGCCGCGCCGACTCGCGGCGCGCACGGTCGCCGAGCGCATCGCGGCCGAGCTTAGGGTTGAACTGGGCGGCGCGGTCGGCTACGCGGTGCGGCACACCGACCGGGTGAGCGACGACACCCGCATCAAGGTGATGACCGACGGCATCCTGTTGGCCGAGATCGGCCGCAGCCCGATGCTGCTCGGATACGACACGATTATCATCGACGAGGCCCACGAGCGCAGCCTCAACATCGACTTTCTAATGGGTTATCTCACCCGGCTACTGCCGCAGCGGCCCGAGCTGAAGGTCATCATCACCTCGGCCACGATCGACTCGGAGAAGTTCGCCGCACACTTCGACAACGCACCGATCATCGAGGTGACCGGTCGGACGTACCCGGTGGAGCTCCGCTATCGGCCGATGCGGGACCCGGACCGTAAAATCGACCTCGATCAGATCGACGCGGTCTGCGAGGCGGTGGACGAGCTGGTAACCGAAGGACCGGGCGATATCCTGGCATTTTTCAGCGGCGAACGCGAGATCCGTGACGCTGCGGAGGCACTGCGGGGTCGCAAGCTGGCGAACACCGAGGTCGTGCCGCTGTTCGCCCGGCTCTCGGCGGCCGATCAACACAAGGTGTTCAGCCCGCATCCCGGGCGCCGGATCGTGCTCGCCACCAACGTGGCGGAGACATCGCTGACCGTCCCCGGCGTGCGGTACGTCATCGACACCGGTACGGCCCGCATCTCGAGATTCAGCAATCGGACCAAGGTACAGCGGCTGCCGATTGAGCCGATCTCGCAGGCCTCGGCCAACCAGCGCGCCGGCCGGTGCGGCCGAGTCGCGGACGGAATCTGCATCCGGCTCTACACCGAGGCGGACTTCGATTCGCGCCCTGCTTACACCGATCCAGAGATCTTGCGCACCAACCTGGCGGCCGTGTTGCTGCGGATGATTTCGCTCGGGCTGGGTGACATCGCCGCATTTCCTTTCCTGGATCCGCCTGATAACCGTGCCGTCACCGCCGGGTTACAACTGCTGGAGGAGCTGGGAGCTCTACGAGACGGCGAAAGCAATCGGCTCACCAAGATCGGACGCTCGCTCGCCCGGTTCCCGGTCGATCCGCGATTCGGCCGCATGCTGCTCGAGGCCGATCGGAACGGGTGCCTGGGCGAGGCGGTCATCATTGTGGCCGGATTGTCTATTCAGGACCCGCGCGAAGAGCCCCCCGACCGTCGTGAGGCGGCCCGCGCACAGCATGCGCGCTTTGCCGACCCGAACTCCGACTTCGTCTCCCTACTGAACCTGTGGAACTACCTGGCCGAGCTGCGCGGGCAGCTGTCGGGTAGCGCATTCCGGCGCCGCTGCGGCAAGGAGTTCCTCCACCATCTGCGGATCCGCGAGTGGGAGGATCTTGTATCTCAGCTGCGGCGAGCCTGTACCGAGCTGGGCCTGGGGCCGGGTAAGCCGAACGCCGAGCCCGATCCCGACCGGCTCCATGCGAGCCTGCTGGCGGGGCTCTTGTCGCACATCGGCCTGTACGACGGGACGAAGCGCGAGTACGCCGGCGCGCGCAACACCCGGTTCGCGATCGCGCCCGGCTCGACGCTGTTTCGCAAGAGCCCGCGCTGGGTCGCGGCGGCGGAGCTGGTCGAGACGTCCAGGCTATGGGGTCGAGTCGCCGCGCGGATACAGCCGGAATGGATCGAGCCGCTGGCCGAGCACCTTGTGAAGCGGCAGTACAGCGAGCCGCACTGGAGCCGCAAGCGCGCCGCGGTGCTCGGCCACGAACGCGTAACCCTGTACGGGGTGCCGATCGTGACGCAGCGAGAGGTGAACTACGCCCGGGTCGACCCGGCGGTGGCGCGCGACCTGTTCATCCGG
>DATATO010000335.1:0-4982 GCA_036268755.1 Mycobacteriales bacterium
TTCCACTCCAAGACGACTCCCCCGGTGTTCCTCACCGCGCCAGCGTGCGCCGCCCGCCTGCGGCGGTTCGGCGAGGAGAAGGTCAGAGCCTTCCAGGCGATGCGCGACACGTTCGGCGAACCGGACCTCGCGCCGCTCAGCGAGACCTACGGCCACCCCGTGGTCGGCGAGGCATGAGCCGACCTCCAGGCCGCCTAGGCTATCTGGCCATGGCCGATCAATCACCGGGAGACCCGAAGTCCGCGCGGCGCGCGGCGATGCTGCTAATCGTGACCGAGAACGGCGACCTGCTCATGCACCACCGCGACAACAAGCCCGGGATACCCAACCCCGACTGCTGGGCCGGTTTCGGCGGAGCGGTCGAGGACGGCGAGACCGTCGAGGAGGCGGTGCACCGCGAGGTGCGGGAGGAGACTGGCTTGCAGATCGCGGACCCGGTCTTCCTGACGGAGGCCATAGACCACGAGGGCGACGGCCGGGCGGTCTCCCTCTTCTACGTCGTCGGCGGCGTGCGCCCCGAGGACATCGATCTCCAGGAGGGCGCCGGGGTCGCGGTGCACCGAGTCGAGGACCTGCCGCGGCTGAAGATCACACCGTTCGTGCGCCGCGCGATCTACTCCCACCTGCTCCCGGCCATCGCAAGCACGCCGGACGGTCCGAACGGGCACGCGCCATGACAGCTACTATGGTTCCACCCTCATCGGTGGAGGTCTGATGGGTGAAGTTTGCGGCATTCCAGGTGACATCCCATCGGTCTCCGAATTGATACGGAGCCGCGCTGCCGGTCGCCGCGACGAATACACGCTGGCGCTAACGGTCGAAGGCGGCGGGATGCGTGGCGTAGTCTCCGGGGCGATGCTCATAGCTCTTCGAGACCTCGGGCTTGCTTCTGTATTCGACCGATTCTATGGCACGTCATCAGGATCTATGAATCTCGCGTACTTCGCCGCCGACGGCGGCTGGGATGCGTTGTCGATATATTACGATCATCTGATATCCGGGTTCCTGCATCCGCGTCGACTACCGCATCAACCGCAGATAGATCTGCACTTTGTCTTCGATGAGGTAATGCGGAACCGTATCCCCTTGGACAGGAGCAAGGTCGCTTCTGCACCGTACGATATCCGCATTGTGCTCTCCGACGTAGAACGGGCGCTACCAGTTATTGTGCCTCTTCGATCAGTAGCGGAGCGAGCCGAGGAGTACCTGAAGGCGGGAGCGTGGCTGCCCATACTCGCCGGCCCTCCGCAATTGCTCGACGGCCGCCGCTTCCTCGATGGAGGGCTGCTGTGGCCGGATCCGCTCTATGCAGCGCTCGATGAGAAGTGCACGCATATTCTCATGCTTAACACCGCGCCGGAAGAGTCGCGCAACAACACCCCGCCCGCCACGGCCAAAATCCTCAGTCATGTCCTCAACCGTTGGAGGAGCGGTCTCGGCGACGCCTACCTGGCTGGGTGTGTGCCGTGGGCCGTTGATAAGGCAAGGCTCGGCAATGGCGAAAACGTCGAGTTGCGCGGCACCCAAGTGCTGCGCCTGTGCCCGCCGGCCGGATCGCACCTCGTGGAACGCCTGACTACCGTTCGCGGACTCCTGCTTGACGGGGCGCGAGCAGGATATGCCACCATCGCCGACGAATTCGGGCGACGGCCCGGGCGAGCGTACTTCGCTGTTGTGGTGGGTGATTAGAAAAGTATTCTCTGGCCAGCCGCCGCTGCAGGTCGACATGCCGGAACTCATAGACACCGCCCACTTGCCGCAGGATGTCACGGCTATGCGCACGCGCGAGGAATGGCATCACTAGGCCCGGCAGGCGCCCTGTCGCCGCACACCACAAGCAAGTGATCACGAAAGGCAGCCAGGATGCTTGTAGTGACGCCGCCGTTAGACCCACGGCCAACGCTCCCGCCACGCCTACCTCTGGACGGACGCCAAGTCCGGCACCCACCCCGAACGCGGTGCCGCCGACTAGGGCGACAAGCCAGAAAGTACCGCGGTCACGCGCGAGGAGCTGTGCCGGACTCGCGGCCGCCTCCGCCAGCGTAGAGTCCGCCGGAATTCCCTCCAAGCCGGCCGCACTGCCAGCGAGCATGGACACCATTCCGGCGATCACACCCGGGACCGGGCCCTTGGTCAGGGTGACCGCAGTGCCAATGGCGAGTCCGGCGACCGCACCGACCAGATAGCCAGCCGGGGAAAAGCCCATGCGCCAGACGCCTCGTGACGGTTTCCGCACTCCGGCAACGGAAACAGTGAGGGCCACTGCCAGCCAGGCGCCGATTCCGTCAACCACTCCAGCGGGGACCCCTGTCCCCAAACCCGCGGTCAGGGCGCAGACGAAGCCGCCGGCTGCGGCAGCCGGTATTCCTCGCCGGAGCCCGCTGATAACTCCCGGAGCGATCCCGGCGCCAAGCGAGCCCATCAGGCCGGGGACAGGAGACGACGCATGCCCGGTGGCGTGCAGGATTATCCCAGTCGGCGCGGCGCCGATCAGGGCACCGACGAAACCGCAGACTATGCCGACGCCGACAGGGTCAGGCGATCCCTGAACATGCCAGCTCCGTTTCAGGATCATGCCGGCCCCCACAGCAACGACGATGCCGGTGATCATCCCGAGTCCGAGGCCCATGCCAAGACCGGGGATCACCGCGGCGACAAAGCCGACAGCCACCGCCGCCGGCAACCCGATCGTGAGGCCGACGATCGGCCCTGCCACCACCCGAAGATCCCACCAGGCAAAGCTGATTCTTTCTGGTCTCTGCGCGGCGGAATTCACCGTCTCCGACCGCTTCAGGGGATCACATCCGCCCTGGTCAAGGTATGCGGCGAGATAGCTCAAGGCGCGAATGGCAGCCGACCGAACCCGCTCGGGACGGTCGCGGTAGGCGGCGGGCACGAACGCATCCAGAAGATGATTCTCGATGTCGGTCGTCGACGTGTAGTCAAGCAGCCGATCCGGCGAGGGAAGCGGCTCGTCCTCGTGGCCGCGCGGGTGCCAGTTGTACACCGCTCGGGCAAGGCTGAGCATCAACGGCGTCCGCAGCACTTTACCTATGTGAGCCTCGGTGCCCAGTTCCGCGAAGACCTTAGCCCAACGCTTGCTTTCGGCTCCGCCGAGGAATTCCATCGCGGCGTCCGTTGACACGTCTTCCAGGACAACGACGACGGCTCCGGGTGCCACCCTGGTCTCTGAGCTGGCGTTCGCCGCCGCCCGCCGGAACTCGTAAGAGCGGCCCGAGATAATGATCGCCATCGGGTCGTTCATGGCCGCGCTCAGCGCCGCGTTTATCTTCTCAATGGCCGTTACCTGCATTGCACTTGGAATCTCGTCGAAGCCATCGAGAACTGGAAGAATAAGGTTGTCTTCGACCAGTGCCTGAGCGAGAGTCGGAGCGCTCGCGCCGACCTGGGCGGGCGCTTGCAGCGTGGGGTGCTCAGCAATGAGCCGGCCCGCCAGCCAGGCAGACAGATCTTGCTCGGGGTTCCAGGCAGAGAGCGAGGCAAACAATGGAATGAGCTTGTCCTTGCGGCTTCTCTCGGCCCAAGGGATCTGACGATTCTGTTGCTCCAGAATGTAAAGCAGCAACTTTACGAGCAGCACGGTCTTCCCGGCACCGGGCTGCCCTAGGACGACGAGTCGTCCCGTAGGTATCTTTTCGAAAAGTCCCTCGAGTGTCGATCCCTCTTCTTCGCTGCTAGGATCTCCCGGGGCGACGTCACAACTGGCCAAGCGACTGCGCGGCAGCCACCGCATAGCACATTGATTCACTTCCTGCCGCGTGTCGAACGGTCGTTCTTCGCTAATCTGCCAGGCGACCGGCAGCCTAGCTGGAGTATCGATCCTGCGTGCATTCGCCTCATGATGCCATTGTGTGTATACCGACCTCGCAAGCTCATCTGCAACCTTCCCCAAATCGGTTTCGGTCTTGCCGCTCTTGTGCTGACTCAACTCGATGTACACCGCGAAGATCACCAAGAGGGCCAGCGTCACGAGGAAATAAGGCCACGACCGCCTAATCGACGACGGTAGATCGTTCACAAGCACGCTGAGGAAAAACGGCACGCCCACAAGGGTGCTGAGCGTGACGTATACGATCCGAAAGTTGCTTCTGCTCATGATGTATGGCCGCCAGGGCGTGATGGCTCCTGCCGATAGCAGGGCTGGCCAAGTGTTTCATATCAATCAAACAATAAACTTGGATCAGTGTAGTGCTTGATTGCCAGGCAACGGAATCTGGATCGTTAAAGTACGGGGTCGAACTGCCAGGCTCCAGCCGGTTAAGCGGTGTCTATGGTGTCTATGGTGTCTGTAGTGACTATGGTGGCGGCATTGACGGTTCGTTAACGCGACGCACGCCGCTTACGAGTCTCCCGACGGCAGTTCGGTAGCCATGAGCGCAGCGTACGCCTCGATGGCAAGGTCCATGTTCTTCGACGCCATGTGGCCAACCAGGAAGCCCAGGGCTTCGCGATCAAGATCACCCATCATGCAGAGCAGGCTCACTAGGCTCTCGGCGTACTCGGGCGTGATCTCTTTGGGGGTATTCATGCAGGTTAGGCTACCTTTGTCCGCCTTGTGATCCGAGCGCCAGATGGAGCGCAGCGGCCTGCCCCCCGCGCTGGCAGAGGCATCAGCTCACCGGGGCTGGGCCGGCTCGTCCGGGTCGACGGCGGCGGCGGCTTCCGGTCGCAGGTTGAGGCCGGGGGGTACGACGCCGGTGCCGTACTCGTCCTCGCGGATCAGGTGCATGACGGCATTGATGAGCGCCAGATGCGAGAAGGCCTGCGGGAAGTTTCCGAGGTGGCGCCCGGAATGCGGATCGATCTCCTCGGCATACAGCGCCAGCGGGCTGGCGTAGGACAGCAGTTTGTCGCACAGCGCCCGGGCACGCTCCACCTCGCCGATCTCGGTCAGCGCCGAGACGAGCCAGAACGAGCAGATCGTGAACGTTCCCTCCTCGCCCTCGAAGCCGTCGTCGGTT
>DATATO010000336.1:0-7872 GCA_036268755.1 Mycobacteriales bacterium
AATGGGCCCGCCTACCGTGCGCTGAAGGAGCGGTACGACCCCAACGGTCGGCTGCCCGATTTATACGCCAAGGTGAGCGGATAGTAAGGCGGTGAGTGCGATGCAGGTCGCGGATATCATCTCCGGCGTCATCGGGCCGGACGTTCCCATGCGGGTGATCGGCTACGACGACAGCAAGGTGGGGCCGGACAGCTCTGAGGT
Organism: Mycobacteriales bacterium; assembly: GCA_036268755.1. Lineage (GTDB taxonomy): Bacteria > Actinomycetota > Actinomycetes > Mycobacteriales > QHCE01 > DATATO01. The sequence goes on from DATATO010000336.1 coordinate 202, forward strand.
AACGCTGCGGATCGTCTCCCCGCGCGCGCTTGCCCGGCTCGTCACGGCTCCCGGAACGCTCGGTTTGGCCAGGGCGTATGTCGAGGGCGAGATAGAGGTCGAGGGTGACCTGTATTCGCTGCTCGACGCCGTGGCCGACCTGGCGATGCACGATATTGGGACGGCCGACAAGGTCGCACTTGTCCGGCGGCTTCTGCCGATCTGGTTGCGTCACCGGATGCCGCCCCCCGACCTGGAGTACCGTCCGTCGGGCCGGCTGCACTCCAAGGCGCGGGACCGCAGGGCGATCTCTCACCACTATGACGTCTCCAACCGTTTCTATGAATGGGTGCTCGGCCCGTCCATGGCCTACACCTGCGCGGTCTATCCGACCGCGGACGCCACGCTGGAGGAGGCGCAAGCTTCCAAGCACGAGCTGGTAGCCCGGAAGTTGGCGCTCAAGCCGGGCATGCGGCTGCTGGACGTAGGTTGCGGCTGGGGTGGGATGGTCATGCATGCCGCCGCCGAGCACGGCGTCAAGGCGCTGGGTGTGACGCTGTCGCGTAACCAGGCCGAGTGGGCACAGGCCGAGATCACTCGCCGTGGGCTCGACGGCCTCGCGGAGGTGCGGCACGTCGACTATCGCGACGCGCCGGAGTCCGAGTTCGACGCGATCAGTTCGATCGGGCTTACCGAACACATTGGCAAGGCCCAGCTGCCGAACTATTTCTCCTCGTTGCACCAGCGGCTGCGCCCGGGCGGGCGGTTACTCAACCACTGCATCACCCTGCCCCACACGCCCGCGTCGCAGCGGCGCGACCCGTTCATCGCGCGTTATGTCTTCCCGGACGGCCAGCTCGAGCCGGTCGGACACCTGGTCAGCGTGATGAACGATGCCGGATTCGAGGTCCGGCATGAGGAGAATCTGCGCGAGCACTACGCCGGCACGCTCGCCGGCTGGGGCGCCAATCTCGAGCGAAACTGGGAGGATGCCGTCGCCGAGGTCGGGCTGCGTCGCGCCAAGGTTTGGCGCCTCTACATGGCGGCCTGTCGACTCGGCTTCGAGCGCAACAACATTCAGCTGCACCAGGTGCTCGGCGTGCGGCTGACTGATCGCGGTGAGTCCGGGTTCCCGTTGCGGGGCTGGTAGCGAGCCCTGCCTTGTGCTGACCTTTTCGGCTCTGTGGTAGATCTGTGAACCGTCGAGACAGAGCCGCCCCTGGCCATGGAAGGCTGAAGTTATGCAGGATGAGGACGAGCGCGGTGCGCGGCGACGTCTGGCCGACACTCTCGTGCCGCCCACCCGGGTGCTGATCACGATCACCGGTTTAGACAAGCCCGCGGTCTCGTCGGTGTTGTTTGACGTGCTGGGCGACTTCGACGCCGACGTGCTCGACGTCGAACAGGTCGTCATCCGCGGCCAGCTGGTGCTGGGTGCGTTGATTGAGACCCGGCGCGATTCGATCGAGCTACGGGGAGCCCTCGAGCAGTCGATGGCCGCGATCGGCATGCGGGTCGACGTCAGGGCCGGCCCGGCGATGGGTGAGGAGCCATTGGCGTCCGGTCGCCGCGACTCCTCCCACGTTGTCGTGCTGTTGGGACGTCCCATTACCGCGCGGGCGGTCTCCGAGGTGGCCGGTCGGCTGGCGAAGATCGGCAGCAACATCGATGCGATCCGCAGTGTTGCCGACTATCCGGTGACGGGCCTCGAGCTGTATGTCTCAGTGGTCGAGGACGGCGAGGCGGCCGACGCCGAACTGCGATCCGTGCTGGTTGAGGCAGCGTCGCAGACGGGAGTCGACATTGCGGTCGAGCGGGCCGGCATCGCCCGGCGGTCCAAGCGGCTCGTCGTGTTCGACGTCGACTCCACCCTGATTCAGGGTGAGGTCATCGAGATGCTCGGCGCCTTCGCCGGGGTCGAGCCGCAGGTCCGGGAGATCACCGAGGCGGCGATGCGCGGGGACCTGAACTTCGTCGAATCCCTGGAGCGCCGGGTGTCGCTGCTGGCCGGGCTGCCCGCTTCCGTGCTCGACGAGGTCGCGGATTCGCTGAAGCTGACTCCCGGCGCGCGCACGACGGTGCGCACGCTGAAGCGGCTGGGTTACCGCTGCGGTGTGGTATCCGGCGGATTCATGCAGGTTATCGGCGGACTGGCCAAAGAGCTCGGGTTGGATTTTGCCGTCGCCAACGAGCTCGAGGTCGTCGACGGTCGCCTCACCGGCCGGGCCGTCGGCGAGGTGGTGGATCGGGCCGGCAAGGCGGCCGTGCTGCGGCGGTTCGCCGCGGAGTACGGCATTCCGCTCAGCCAATGTGTGGCCGTGGGGGACGGCGCCAACGACATCGACATGCTGTCCGCGGCGGGGATGGGCGTGGCGTTCAACGCCAAGCCGGCGCTGCGCGAGGTCGCCGACACTGCCTTATCGCACCCGTACTTGGACACCGTGCTATTCGTCCTTGGCATCACCCGGGCCGAGGTGGAGGCCGCGGACGCCGCCGACGGGCTCGATATCACTCGGCCGTGACCGGCATCCTCGACCGCTTGCCCCAGTTTCGGTGCTCCTGCTTCCGCCGCCTTGATGTCGTCCACCACTATGCCGAAATGCATCTGCTGCGAGCCCGTGGGATAGGGGAACTTCGACGACCCACGCAGATGCGCGCCGAAAGGTCAGCTGCCGATCTCGATTCGCCTTTCGTCCTGTGGATAACTTCGGCACGTTTGGCCGCCGATCGTTATGGTTCCGCTGTGGATAGGTCCGTTCAGCTTTCCCTTGATGCATTTTAAGGAGAAATATGAGCACGTCGAGATTGGCTTTTCTTGCGGCAGGCGTCGCTGCTGCGGCCGCAGCGTTTTCTTTAGCGGTGGCCGCTCCGGCGTCGGCGGCGTCGGAGCCTGAACCGGTGGGTGGCGGCGAGTCTTCGCCCTCGGTATCGCTGCGCGATGTGGGGTTATTTAAACCGGACGGGGATGACCCACACCTTTCCGGCGGTGACGTGTCTGCACACGGCTGGTGGAAAGAGAATCATGGTCCGGCGACCCACGCAGATGTGACGGTCCGCCTGCAGATCAAGAGAGGAAACTCCTGGGCTTACGTCGGTAAAACAGGGAAGGCGCGAGTGACGGTGGGCGGTGGTAGAGGGAAGCGAGCGACCGGTCGCGCAAAGTGCAAAAACACCAACAATCATCAGTGGCGCAGCATTGTAGACGTCGATATCGTGGGCTACGCCGATCCGCCCGACAAGAAGATCGTTGGCCCGAAAACCCTGGAATGTGGTGTCTGAATGGAACTTGACAGACGATCGAAGAGGGGTGGAGACACCGTCTTTCTCGGTGTCTATGGTTCGTTTCGGTTGCATCCGTGGTTGGAGTCGGAGTCCACTACCCAGTCGATTTCGGACGATCCGGATGAGACGTTCACTGAGACCTATCGTGGGTTTGCGGTTCGTCCGGAGTTGACGGGCAGGGGCGCGGAGGACATATCGGAGGAGGACGCCTACAGCGTGTTCATGGCGCGCTCGACGTCCATGATGTGGGCGGGAGATAATCCCCCGCAAACCAAGCTGTGGGGGATGAATGACGCGAACGTGGAGTGGTCTCCGGGTTCGTCGGGTCAGGTGGCGTGGTTCCAGGTGGTTGCCCTGAACAAGTCCAAGCGTAGGAGGCGGCTGCCGGTGCAGCCGATAGTGGCATGCGCCAGGGACACACTGGGCCGCTTCGGGGAGCTGACGTTGACGGGGACCCAAATGTTGCTTCCCATGGAGCTAGCCAGTGATCAGTATTATCTGACCTCCGGGCTGAACTGGTTCGAGCTGTCCGACCCCGCCGCGCGTCTGCCGATTCGGATCACCCTCGACGGCGGCAGCGACGACGACGTGCAGCGCAAGGCCGCCGATGTGTTCGCGATGCTGCAAAAAATCAACAGCGGTCCGTTTGCGTTTCACTCCTACTCCACCGACAAAACCCAGGGCGTGCGGTTGGACCCTCCCGTGGTTGGGGACTTGTGGCTGGGCCGTGGTCGTCATCCCGTCGCCGTCGAGGCGACAGCCCCGGAGTGGAACCTCGACGCCACCAGCTGGGTCACCGAACTGTGTGCGGAGGCCTGCCGCCAGGTCGGCATCGACACCACCGTCCTCGTCAGCGTCACCAACAAGCCGCGACGCAAGGCGGATAATCACAAGACCACGGATTCCTTAGCTGGAAGGACCGCCTAGGCCGGGCGGACCGATTCCAGGTAGTCAATGCAGCGGCCAAGTAGGGCAACGAGCTTCTCGTGCTCCTCGGGGCTGAAGGCGGCGGCGAGTCCCCGTTCGATCCGGACCGCCCGGGGGTCGGCCTCGGCGAGCACCGCTTCGCCCCTCTCGGTGAGCCTGGTCTCTAGGACGTTCCTATGCCACTCATGCGGGGTGCGCTCGATCAGGCCGTGGTCCTGGAGATTTTTCAAGACCGTGTTCATCGTCGGTGGCGTCACCGCACAGGCCCTCGCCAGTGCGGCCGCCGAAATGCCGGGGCTCTCGGACAGAAAAAGTAGGGCCGCGTACTGCGGCACGGTGAGGCCGCTCGGTTTCAACGCGGCGGATTTGGCTCCGCCCAGGGCTTGCTCGGCACGCTTGAGATAGGAGCCCAAACGTTCCGAAACCGGCATCGACGTCATCTGTGCATGGTAGCTGAAAACAGATGAACCTTGACTTTCATTAGAACCCTCATTACTGTCTGCATGCATATTTACATTTGAACTCTAACATCCATAGGGGACACCATGTCGCATTTTCTTCGGGGCTCTCCTGCGGTCATCCTTACGACCTTCGCTATGGCCTTATCCCTTCTCTCTTCGGTGCCGGCCGTCGCTCAGCCCGCCGTGCCCTCCGCACGCCCCGCTTCTTCGGCCGTGTCTATTGCCAGATGGCATGTTTCTACCGCATACGAACTGCCTGGAAATCGGGTTTACCCCGAAGGCATTGCCGCCGACCCGCGTACGGAAGACCTGTATGCCGCATCTTACGCGGACGGCACCGTCTTCAAGATGACGCCAGGTCGGCGGGTGGCAAAGGTGTTTTTAGCGCCGAACACCGATCATCGAACGACAGCAAATGGGTTGAAGGTAGATCGGTCCGGCCGGCTGTGGGTGATCGATTCCGTCGCGGGAGTGTGCGTGTACGACACCCGCGGCGGCAGGCTGCTAGCTCGCTTCGACGTCGTGACCGGCAAGTCATTCGTCAACGACATAGCGATCGCCCGGGATGGTAGCGCCTATCTCACCGACAGCTCTCGTCAGCTCGTCTACCGTGTCACGCCCCGGCAACTGGCTCAGGCCGAGGCGAACGGCAAGCCCGCGGTACTTACCCCACGGTTCGATTTGAGCGGTGTGCTTGAACCACACACATCCGATGCGTACACCCTCAACGGAATCGTCGCCGATCCCTCCGGGCGATATCTGCTCACAGCGGATATGACTGGCGGGGACCTTTATCGCCTAGACCTCGCCTCAGGCCGGATCTCCAAGGTAGCGCTACGCGGCGGCGACGTGCTGCATGCCGATGGGCTGGAGATGCGGGGCACAAAGCTCTGGGTGGTACACAACGCCGATAACGCCATCAGCCGGTGGCGGATCGGCGAGGACGGCTACGATGGCCGCCTGGAACGGCGAGGCGCCGACAAGTCATTGCAACTTCCCACGACCTTGGTCCGTGAGCGGGGCAGGCTCTACGTCGTGCGTTCGCAGTTCGACAAAGGCGGCCCGTGGGGCCCTGGTACACCGCAAATACCGTTCACAATCGCGGCCGTAACCGGCATCTGAGGTGCTCTGGGTTGGCGTACCTCCTTTTAGAGGCGGAGATGGGCGATGGATCGTAGAGATGTTGGATCTTACAGCTACCTGATCGGTGTATAGGTGAAGTTTTGTTACTGCCCCGCCGTCCATAAAGTTAAAGTCATCCGCATGATCGAATACATCGGGCGGACATCCGTATGCCCCGACGATCTTCAGGTGCGGCAGGTCTATGGGTTTCTCTTCGCCGATGACGGGCGAGTGCTCATTCGGGTGGATGGCGGTAAGCATTCGCTTCCCGGCGGGCGTCCCGAGCCCGGCGAAACCACCCATGCCGAAATCCTCCGGCGTGAGGTATGGGAAGAAGTCATCATGACCATCCACGACCCGCACTACATCGGCTATCAGGCCGTCGATCACCACGACGGAACGCCGCCGTACGCGCAAATCCGCATGGTCGCCCGCATCAAAGACGTTCACCCAATCGCGCCCGATCCAGACAACGGACGTACCTACCGGCGTCTTCTGGTCGCCCCCGAGCAAGCCGGCGATCTACTGAACTGGACCAGCGGCCGGAACCAGCTCACCGCAGCCGCACACGCGGCAACGACGGCACTCCAGCTGCCTATAGCCGCTTCGACGACGCGGACGTACATCTAGGCGGGAGGTGAGCCGTGAAGAGCGCAATATCTATCGAGTATCTGACATGTTCCACATCTGCCATTGATTGGCGAGTTCGCTAGTTATGCGTTTGTGCTCGTCAATAGACAACCTCACCCGATCATTGCTATTAACAACCTCATGTGCAGGATCTACGATCCTTCCCTGGCTCAGTCTTGGATACCAATCACCCGGATCGACGAAATCCTCTGCCACGCGAGGAATGATATGAAGATGCAGGTGAGGTACTGTCTGGCCAGCCGCTTTCTGCTCTTGGACTATCCAATCAAACGCGTCTGTCTTAAAAGCGTGCAATAAGAAGTTCGTAATATCACGCGCGAAAAGCCAATATCGGCCGAATTCATCTTCGCTAAGTTCGTTGATCCGTTTAATGTGTCGACGTGGAATCACCAATGAGTGACCGGGAACAATAGGAGCTATGTTGTAGATAGCTGCAAAGCCTGAATTTCCAGCAAACTCAGACGACTTCGGTTCTTTCTGTGCAAATGCGCACTGCTCTTTAGACATTCCGCTCCATATTATTTTATATACACCATCATATAGGTGCCTAATGCCACTGCTCCACAGCGACGGTGCCGAACGTTCCTCCCCTTAACCCCTTATGGGGCCAGCGCCGGGTCTGGACCTATTTCGCCAATGGCGTTTCCGGCGGTCTTCGTGTTCGCGCCGATAAGTACAACTGACGGTATCAGCAGACGGCAGTCCTGGCGGGTCGCCAGAGTATGTGAGTGAAACATTGACGATGCCGTGGAACTTGTTCGCGTGGTAGGGGTAAATGAGTCATGGACAAGATGGCCCGGCGATTGACTCCCCTCGGTGATCAGTGAGGAAGTTTATGAATAAGCCGATCCTTCCAGAGTTTTTCTGGATGGCATCTACGGACAGTCCATACTGGGGGATCCCTCGTCGGGTATACACAAAGGCGCTGCTGACAGGACCCGATTCCAAGCGTCAGTACCTATTACTCTCGGTTGAGGTGCCCGCTGTAGAGCCGTATCCCGACTATCCGACGCCCCGCGATGTTGTGTTAACTCCACGGCACGAGCGCCAGATTGTCCCGTCCGAACCCGGTAAGCCGCTTCGCTGCCATCTATGGATAGCGCGACCAGCAACAGACATAATCAATAATGTTTTTACACCTTCGAAACCGGAGCCTGACAGCTGGGTAGAGCTATGGTCTTCGTATGACGAGGCCACACGTTATGGCGCCAAACCATGGTGAGTAATGATGCTCCGCAAAGCCGGAATG
>DATATO010000337.1:0-3400 GCA_036268755.1 Mycobacteriales bacterium
CCGGTGGCTTCGGCTTGCCGGCGGGTGAACAGCCCCCATTGATCCTCGGCGAGGTCGGCGAGGATCGCTAGGGTTGACATGGCTGCCATTGCTGCATTGTATAGCGGATCCGCGATAGTTTGCAGTACTTGCCCGTTGGGGTTGTCACCGGAGTTCGTCGAACGTCGGGTTGGGGCTGGGTCTCGCCAGGCCCGCGCCTACCGTGAGTGAGTACGGATGAGGCTCTGCCCTCGCCGCCTTTGGTGACAATGTCCGATCGTGGTCCATGAGGTCGGGGACTTTGCGCACGGTGACAGGGAGAGGCGGCCCGGCGCGGAGATCGTTTAGAGAGCCCACAATTGTCGAGTTTGCGCTCGTTGGTAACCTGTGAAAGTCCTGATCGGCACAGCGTTGGTGGGGTTACGCCTTACAAGCCGGTTGTCGTAGGTTCGATCCCTACTGCGCCCACCTCAACCGTCTTGACCGGCATAAACCCGATGTGTCACCGGTCCAGACGCGTCCGGCGACACCCGGCTGACTGTTGTGTGGTCGTTCCATTCGGCACATATTTGGCCCCACCTGCGCCCCGACATGGGACAACGGGATGTCCGCTTGCCGTGCAGAGCGCATCGTTGAGCGCGCTTCGTGGCATGAGCCAGCGTTGAGCCGGACGCACGACCCACGGCAAGATTGGATGCTCCGTTCTATCGTGTTCTAGGCCCGCACTGGCTTCACGGTGGCGGCTGGAACTGTCTCGATCAAGTAGCCCTCGTGCACGTCCGGCTGTACATCTACCGCTGGGTTGTCACCGACGTAGCGGACGACAAATACGCAGCAGGGTCTGCGGCCGAGCGGAACCTGCTTATTTGCCCACCGCGAATGACGCCAGCGCGACCAGTGTTGAGATGGTGCCGGTCAGTGCTCCGATAGCGGCGGCCTGTCCGCCGAAGCCGGACATCATGCGCCCGAACAGTCGTCGCCAACTGTGAAACTGCATTGCCATCTTAAGTCTCTGCCAGCGATGCTGTCTTAAGTAGCAGCCCATGAGCAGGCCGTATGCATTGTTACAGCACCGCTCGTTGTTTCGAGTTTCGGCGCCGCACCAGACCGGCGCTTGGAACAAGCCGTAGACGACCAGTGCGGCTGACAGTATCGCGATAGCGCCGGCCCCGATTTTATCGGTGCCGAACCGGGCGTAAGCGATCACAGGCAGGAATAGGTAGCCATAGCTGCGTTTCAGAGCTTTCCTGACCTTTGTTGATTTCGCCACGGTCGTCAACCGTAGTCGGCGCGAATCCGGGTGTATAGCACCGACCGTGTCGGCCGCGACCCGTCGAAGTAACCAATTGGGTTACTGTGGGTCGTATATGTCCGCCGAGTGGACCCTGCCGGCCACCCGGCCGGGTGGCGGTATGTCACCCTCGGACGACAAATCGTCCAGATTCTGCCCGCTGGTCGACACGCTCAACGAGTTGGACGGTATGAGGTGAAGCTATTCCTTGCCTGTCCCGAAGCGGCTCGTGCACCGTTTCGAACCATTGCCGATGGGCATTTCCGCCTTGCATCTTGTCGCTTCCGGCGCAGGACGGGCACTTCTTTTATCCTTTGCACAATCCGCATTGCCCATTTAAATTATGCCTTCCTGGGTTGTGTTGTGGTTCAGGACCCGGACACGGTGGATGCCGTGTTCGACATCGTGGGGATCAGGTGGTGCCAGTGCCGTGAAACCGGTCCGCCGGAGGGCGGATAAGCACGCTTCTCTCGCGATCATCGCAATGTCGGCACCGGACATTCCCTCGGCGCGGCGTGCATGTTCATCGCGGTAGAGCGCCAGTTCGGGTTCGGGTAGATACAGGGCGAACAGTGCCGACCTGCCGGCCGCGTCGGCAGCGGGACCTCGATGTGCAACCCGAGCCGGTTGCGAGGTCAGTTTTGCCAGGGGCTGAGGATGTCAATGCCGGTCGGTTGGAAGTGGGCGACATTGCGGGTGACGACCTGGAGTTGGTGGGCCAGGGCGGTGGCGGCGATGAGGGCGTCGGTGCCGTGGATGGCGGTTCCTGCGGTTTCGGTGCGGGCGAGTAGACGTCCCCACTGGTCGGCCGTGGTGCTATCGATGGGCAGGATGCGGTTGGCGAAGCGCTCGGGTAGTTCGATGGTGAGCCAGTGGTCCAGTCGTTGTCGCCGGCGTCCGTCGACGAGGCGGTCGATGCCTTTACGGAGTTCACCGAGGGTGATGACGCTGAGGTAGGTGCGGTCCTCGTCGACCTGGTCGAACCAGCGGACGACTTCGGGGTCGGGGCGAGGTTTCACCCATTCAGAGATAGCGTTGGTGTCGAGTAGGTAGTCCATAGGGTGATCGGTCACAGAGCTACGTCTCGGGCGAAGGTGTCGATTCGGTTGATCTCCAGCTCGGACTCGTGAAGTGGTGACTCGGCGAAGAACTCGGCGAGGCTGCCTGCGCGGTTGGCTTTGCGTTGCCACTCCTCGATCGACACCACAACCGCGATCTGCTCGCCGCGGCGGGTGATGGCTTGGGGGCCGTCGTGGATCGCCTGGTCGAGGAGTTCGCTCAGGTGCGCTTTGGCATCGGCGACGCTCCAGGCCGGGTCGTGGGTAGCTTCGGTCATGGTGACCACCTCCTATAGTCAGAGTAGTCATCATGACTACCTTAGTCCAGGCGTCATGGGTCGATGAGGACCACGCTGTCGCGTTTAGCGAGCCCACAACTGTCGGAGTTGCGCTCGTTGATAACCTGCGAATGTCCTCATCGGCACAGCGCTGGTGGGGTTATGCCTTACAGGCCGGGGTCGTAGGTTCGAACCCTACTGCGCCCACCAAGTACTCATCTTTCACACCACGCCCCACCGGCATGTCGCCACGGGGCGTGTTGCCGTTTTCACGGAGCGTAATCGCGCCTATCGCGGGCTCGATCAGCGCGGCGAACGGCTCCGTCAGTTCGACTTGTGCCACGTCGCCATCCTCGCCAATGAACAGCTTAACGAAGAACCCCTGGTTAATCTGCCGCCGAATTTGGTTCGGAGCCGTCAGATACGCGCGCTCGCAATGCTGGGCAGCCGTCAGTGCACGTGCCAACGTAGCTTCTACGCCCTCGTTTGTGGCCTGCGCAGCTGCAATCTCGACCTCTGCCTCAGCCAGCTCGCGCGTCAAACGCTGCATCTCGCTCGCCAGTAGGTCTTGGGGGATGGCGCCGGCATAGTGGGCTTGGAGCAGCTTCTTGCGTTCGTCCTGGGTCTGCCCCTTGCGTTTGGTCGCCCGCTGGAGCCCACGCGCGGCCTCCGCTTGGCTAGTCGCCAGCTCTTCCCGCACCGCCGCCTGTATCTGCTCCACGTGCTCCGGCCGTACCCGGAAGCGCTCGTAGAACCGCCCAATCCCGTCCTCAATCCGCTCCGCCCGCACCGCT
>DATATO010000338.1:0-4952 GCA_036268755.1 Mycobacteriales bacterium
CAGGACCGGTTTGCGAGACTGCCGGACCCACGCCAAGACATGGGAAATTCTTCGGTTGACCCGCATGCCGGCGGTGCAGGTTGAGGTCGGTTATCTCACCTCCGAGCACGATAGGGCTCAACTCGCCGATCCAGATTTTCGCGACGCCGTCGCCGACGCCATCCTCGCTGCGGTGCAGCGTATATTCCTCCCCCACAATATTGACTGCGATACCGGCACGCTAGATGTACAACGGCTGCGCGCAATGCAGTTGACATAACCTTTCGCGTTGAGGTGCATTACGTCTCGATTTGGGCGCACCGGGCTACAAGTTCTACCCAATAGGCACGAACGCGGGAGGTTCGGTTTGGTCGGCACCACACTGGACGATTACGAGTGGCGTTACGCAGCTCGGATGAGCGGAATGACGGCATCGGAAATTCGTGCCCTTTTCGCCGTAGCCAGCAGGCCCGAGGTCGTTTCCCTCGCGGGAGGGATGCCATTCACTGCCGCTCTCGACTACACAGAACTAGCCAGGCTTGTGAGTGAGATGCTCCTCGAGCGTGGGGCTAGCGCGATGCAATACGGATCGGGCCGCGGCGAGCAGCGGCTACGCGAACTGATCTGTGAGGTCATGTCGCTGGAGTCCATTGCCGCCTCCGCCGACGAGGTCATCGTTACGGTGGGCTCGCAACAGGCCTTGTCGCTGCTCGCTCAGGTATTTCTAGACCCAGGGGACATCGTCCTGGCAGAAGGACCGAGCTATGTCGGAGCGCTGGGGGTGTTCGCAGCGGCGCAGGCAGAAGTCCAACATGTGCCCATGGACTCCGACGGGTTACAGCCCGAGGCGCTCGCGACGCACCTCGATCAGCTACGCCGACAGGGAAGGCGTGCGAAGTTCGTCTATCTAGTCCCTAACTTTCACAACCCTGCCGGCGTCACCCTGTCGGAGGACAGGCGTGACGCAATCGTCGAGCTCGCCGAGCAGCACGATCTACTGATAGTGGAGGACAATCCTTACGGCCTGCTCGGGTTCGAGCAGGCGCCAGGGTCGGCGTTGCGGTCACGGAGTGCCAAACGAGTGATCTACCTGGGCTCGTTCTCTAAGACATTTGCCGCCGGCATGCGAGTTGGCTGGATCGTCGCCCCCCACGCGGTGCGCGAGAAGTTGGCCTTGGTCACCGAAGCTCAGGTGTTGTGTCCGTCCGCGTTTAATCAGGCGATCGTGACGGCCTATCTCGAGCGTTACCCCTGGCAGGAGCAGCTGAAGACTTTCCGGGAGCTGTATCGTCAGCGCCGCGACGCAATGCTGACGGCGCTAAGTTCCAGAATGCCAGAGGGTGTGAGCTGGAACGTCCCCGCCGGAGGCTTTTTCGTTTGGCTCACCCTACCGAAAGGCATCGATAGCAAGGTTATGCTGCCCCGAGCACTTGCCCACAACGTGGCCTACGTTCCGGGAGCCGGCTTTTATGCCGACCGGCAGGGAAAATCGCAGCTCCGACTGTCCTACTGTTTTCCCAGCCCCGAGAGAATCTCTGAGGGCATCCGCCGGTTTGCGATCACCCTCGAAGAGGAGCGCGAGGTGCAGAAAATCTTCTCGTCAAACCGCGATACAACATTGAATGAATCCCCAGTCACCAAACCCGCTGCGGATAGAGCACGATATTCCGCTCCGGGACCGGAGGTCGCATGAGCCGTTACGTCTGGATACTCGCCGGTGGACTGTCCTATGAGCGAGAAGTGTCGCTGCGTTCAGGTCGCCGAATTACCGAAGCCTTGCGCGCTCAAGGCTTCGAGGCTGAATTGAGAGATTCAGACGGCCAGCTTTTAGGTGCCCTGGCAAAAAACAAGCCCGACGCGATCGTGATCGCGCTACACGGCTCCACAGGCGAGGACAGTGCGTTGCGCGCACTAATAGAGATGGCAGGGATCCCCTACGTCGGAAGTTCTCCGGCCGCCAGCGCTCTTGCCTGGGATAAGCCGCGGGCAAAGGCCCAGCTTGAACTTGCGAACGTGCAGACCCCTGCAGGTATCGCGCTATCGCAGCACGTTTTTCGGGAGCTGGGGGCCCAGCCGGTGTTTGACCTTGTGGTGAAAAACCTGGGCATGCCCCTCATGATCAAACCCGCACAGGGTGGATCCGGCCTTGGCGCCGTAGCGGTCACGGCGCCCGACGAGCTACCCTCCGCGATGGTTGCCTGCTTCGGCTATGGCGACACTGCACTCATCGAGCGCTACGTGCCGGGCATGGACGTCGCCGTGAGTGTCGTGGAGCTCGACGGCACGGCCCAGGCGCTGGATGCCGTAGAAATCGTCCCGAAAAGCGGCGTCTACGACTATGCCTCTCGCTATACGCCCGGACAAACGACCTGGCATACGCCCGCCCGACTTAAGCCGCATGTGGTTGATCGGGTTGCAGAGCTGGCCCTTGCCACTCACCGCGCATTGGGACTACGCGACCTCTCACGAATCGATCTCATCGTCGACAACCAAGATGAGGCATGGGTACTGGAGGCCAATGTCGCCCCCGGCACAACGGAAACCAGCCTGCTTCCGCTAGCCACAGCGGCGTCCGGGGTCGAACTTGGAGAGTTATTTGCCCAGCTGGTAGAGGGAGCTATCGCTAGAGCGAATGGTTAGTTCGTTTCTGTTTCTAATTTTGGCCCGTTGTCGATGCTCGCGACGATGCGGTTCAGGTCATCCACCGTGGCGAACTCGATCACGATTTTGCCCTTACGACGCCCCATGTCCACCTTGACTCGAGTCTCCAACTGGTCGGCCAACCGGTTCGCTAAATAGTCCAGGCCGGGGGCCTGGGGTTTGCGTCGCTTAACCACCGACTCCTGCTGTGTCGGTGCCTCACTACGGCGCATCGCCACGATCTCCTCAGTAGCTCGCACGGACAAGCCCTCGGCAACGATGCGACGCGCCAACTCCTCCTGCACATCCATGTTTTCCATCGCTAAGAGCGCGCGGGCGTGACCGGCGGAGAGTACTCGAGCCGCCACTCGCCGCTGCACCGCAGATGGGAGGTTAAGTAACCGCACCGTATTACTGATCTGGGGACGACTACGGCCAATCCGCTTCGCCAGCTCATCATGGGTGACGTCGAATTCGGCGAGCAGCTGCTGATATGCCGCCGCCTCTTCCAGCGGATTGAGATCTACTCTGTGAATGTTCTCCAGTAAGGCGTCCCGCAGCAGAGCGTCATCACTCGTTTCGCGAATGATGGCGGGGATCTTCTCCCGACCCAAGGCCTGGCAGGCTCGAAATCGGCGTTCCCCCATGATGAGTTCGTAGGAGTTAGCACCTGTTCTACGAACCACAACCGGTTGAAGTACGCCCACCATGTCAATGGAGGCTTTGAGTTCCTCGAGTGCCTCTTCCTCAAATACCGCCCTGGGTTGCTGTGGATTAGGGACTATCTCAGCGATGAGTAGCTCTCTAAAACTCGCGCCCGGCACCGGATGCAGCTCTTCCGATTGCGCACCAACAGGAGAGGTATGGATACCCTCCCGTGGATCGACGGGTCCTTGCGAGGGTTCGGATGCGGCTTCTCTGACGCTATCGTCCCGAGTGGGGATGAGTGCTCCTAGGCCCTTCCCGAGGCCACTTCGCCTATTCATACCTGCACCGCCATCTTCGCACCTCGTCCGGCTATTTCTTTGGCGGCGGCCACGTAGCTGGTGGCTCCGCGGGAGCCGGGGTCGTAGGTAATGATCGACTGGCCATATCCAGGTGCCTCTGACATTCGCACGCTGCGGGGAATGACCACGTCCACGACCTGCTCCTTGAAATGCTCCCGCACCTCATGAGCAACTTGGTCGGCCAACTTGGTCCTACCGTCGTACATAGTGAGCAGGATCGTCGTGACGCGCAGGCGAGGATTGAGGTGCTTCGACACGAGCCCCACGTTATGCAGTAGCTGACCCAGGCCTTCCAGCGCGTAATACTCACACTGAATGGGAATGAGTACCTCTTCGGCGGCAACAAATGCGTTTACGGTGAGTAGTCCCAACGAAGGGGGGCAATCGATAAACACGTAGTCGAAGCTTTCCTGGCTTTCCTCAAGCGCTCGGTGAAGCTGTCGTTCCCGCGATTCGACCGAAACCAGTTCCACCTCGGCGCCCGCCAAGTCAATGGTGGCCGGAACACACCACAGGTTTTTAATGCCCGAAACAGGTCGCTTCACTGAGTCAAGCGAGGCACCCTCGACGAGCAGGTTGTAGCTGCCTGGCACACCGGAATGGTGCTCGACGTCCAGCCCCGTAGAAGCGTTCCCCTGTGGGTCCAGGTCGATCACCAACACAGAAAGGTCATGAAGGGCGAGTGCGGCACCGAGGTTTACCGCCGTGGTGGTCTTTCCAACGCCACCCTTTTGGTTAGCGATACACATGACGCGCTGTCGGCTTGGCTTAGGGAAACTTTTACCGGACGGGTTGAGTACATCGACCGCGCGGCGAGCCTCGCTGGCGATCGGCAACTCGTCGAATGTTTCACGTGAAACCGTGTCGTCGTCCAATGAGCCAGGAGTAAATGTTTCACGTGAAACTGCTTCGCGGATCCGCCGCTGCGCCCCGTCTGGGGATCCCTGTGTCGAATCGAACCTTCGCGGCTGTCCACCACTCATGCTTACCTTTCGTATTGCCTGATTACTAATCAGAATGAAAGTAGCCCGACTAATAGAGTCTTCATGACCTATGATTTGGCTACTTTCGGGCTAACTTAGTAACGACCGACTCAGTAGGTTCGCACCAACCAGAGCCGACGCTACTTGGTCACCTCGACCACTACCACGGATGGATTCACCGTACCGTTTCCACACCGCGCCACACGTACCCCGTGGACTCTCAACTTGGCCAACTTAGCGGATGCCTCAGCGATTTCTTCTTCGGCCGACTCGCCCTTTATTGCGAGTAGTCGACCGCCGCGCCCTAGTAGTGGCATGCACCAATCCAGGAGTCTCTCTAGCG